>CAJBRY010000034.1 GCA_903958085.1 uncultured Geobacteraceae bacterium | reverse complement strand
TAGGTGAACAAAAAAATACGTTCATTATTGAGACGCATTCGGAACACCTCATCCTACGATTGTTGAGGCGCATCAGAGAAACATCTGAAGGAAAACTGCCCGATGGCGTTCTGCCCATTACACCTGAGCAAATATCAGTATTGTATGTTCAACCCGGTAGTGAAGGCGCCAAAATAACAGATCTTCGCATTACGAATGACGGGGATTTTGAAAACAGGTGGCCCAACGGTTTTTTCACAGAGAGATCAAAGGAGCTGTTTTAATCATGGTGTATGAATATGCAGTGGAACCCGCCGCCCTCAACAATTGGCAGGATTTCCGTTATGTTTACGATCAAATCGGCGTTGAGCACGGGAGGTTGATTTCACGATACCCATCAAAGTGGGCATCCATGGTTATGAAGTCCTGCGAAGAAAATAAACATTTAAGAGATGTTGATCGCTTGCGCATTGTAGAAAAGCTTAAAAATCAGGAAAAGAATAAAATGGCTAGGCTTAATCGTTCGTATGATTCCGACAATGATTCTCAAAACACATGGATGAGCAACGTAGCAATGCAAAATCGTCAGCGCCCCTTTCACGCAATCATAGCTCGAAGCATAGCGCTGAAAATCCCGAATCTCATCAACATAGAAAATGTTGATCCCTCACACCCCCTTTGGCAGGTTCCAAAAGATAATAAAGTTCTGCGGAAAGCAAAAGAATTAGCTCAGTGCTCTAGGTTGCTATTGCAGATGAGTAAGGAAATTCTTATCATCGATCCTCATTTCGATCCGATGGAGCGTCGGTTTCTTAAAACCTTTTCGCATCTTATCAAATATGCTTTTGAAGAACATGCACCCAAACGAATAGAATTGCATGTTGAATATGACTATTGGAAGGAGCAAAAAAGGGCTACGGATTGGGGGAAAGATTGTTTGCAAAATTTACCCCTGCTAATCCCCGAAGGATTTACACTGCAGGTCTTTCGATGGAAAAGTAGGGCGCGTGGAGAAGGAAACAATGATAAACTGCACCCAAGGTACGTCATGACGGAGCTAGGCGGCATCCGTTATGACTATGGCATAGATGAAGGGCCAGGGACCACCGATGTAACATTACTCTCTGTGAGTCTTTACGAGCAGCGCTGGCACGATTATCAAAAAGAAACGTCTGCTTTTGAACTGTTTGGCGAACCTATACTGATTCAAGGCAGTCTGAGGCAGAATGTTGGTGAAAGACAGACATAACTTCATGCTTGATGTGAAACGAAGAAATGAATGTATGTCAATCTATAAAATAAAATTTTCATAAAAAAAGGAGTGTGTCATGAGAAAAATATTAATTCTGTTATTCAGCGTTATGTTTTTAATTGGATGTTCATCAGTTGCATCATATCAGAGAACAACCGCAGGTAAAATTGGTTGCGTCCCTGAGGATATTGAAATATCGAATCTGAAAGATGACGCTTGGGTAGCAACGTGTAAAGGGAAAAGGTTCATCTGTAGTATCGCACAGACAAGCAATCGTTCTGCCGAATTTAATTGCACACCTGAAATGAAATAAACAGAAGCAGGATCGAATGAGGATTGATGTGCACTCCAAATTAGATCGTGCAGTGATTCGTATTTGAAAGAATAATATTGCTATGTCAATGAGTATCTCACAGCTTATATATGGCGGATGAAAAATGAAAAGATCGACAAGAATAAAACTATACATACTTATTGCGTGCGTTGCTTTCGCCATTATCGGATCGTCTGCGGTACTCTTTCATTATTCATACACGCCAATTAATCCCAATGGCAGCAAAGATTCAGTTGTGCTGGTTGACATACCCGCAGGCTCTGCTGTCAAAGAAATAGCCGAGCGTCTGGCAGAGGCCAAGCTTATTGATAAAAAAACTTTTTTGGCATTGGCAGTTGATCTCGATTTTCTAAATACATTGGGGATTAAGGCAAAATCGATTGAAGGCTATCTTTACCCGGAGGCTTATCGTTTTGATAGTTCAATGAGCACCCGACAGATAATGAAAATTATGGTTGGCCAGTTTTGGAAAAAAGTTACACCTGAAATGGTTAAAAGGGCAAAAAAGCTTGGCTTTGACCTCAACCAATTT
>CAJBRY010000033.1 GCA_903958085.1 uncultured Geobacteraceae bacterium | reverse complement strand
TTGATAATCAATTAGTTAGTCTTCCAATATCATGTTAAAATCGCGTTACTTTTCCAAAAATCGCGTATCCAAACGAAAAATGACGTTACCGAATTGATATAAACATTAGAAAAATTCATCATGTGTTATTTTTGCTTTATTAAAGTTATACATCTTTTTCCCTCCCGACCCTTTATCCCTCTTATTTAGGTACGCGATATTTAAAATGGAACACGATTCTTCAATTCCCTTGGTAAACCTTTTAACAGAATAATCCTTCTTATCAAACCCACTCATCAGCATAAAATCGTTATATAATTGCTCTAGCTTTATCCACCCAGGTTCTTCCTCAAAAACACCAACCATGAAATCCAAAAACTCTTCCCCGAACTGGACTCTGATCTGCTTCCTTTTTATTTTGTCAGAAGAGGCTACTTCCAGAACCCCAAATTCAAGGTATCCTTGCACCGCTTCAAACATCAGGTTAAAGAACCTATTCCATTCATCTTTGTCCCAATCATCAAAAAGCTTGTGACCAAATTCATCCTCCGGTGACCTCGTTGGCCCAAAATATCCGCTAAATTCCAAAACCTTCTGCCTCCGCTTAGCGTGGTTGCCCGAATTGGGGATCGTGTAGTTAGTAGTGAACATAACCTTCGGTGAGTCCTTATAAGGGATAAACAACTCATCTTTGTTCTTCTTTTCTACGGTGATGCCTTCAGTAATGATAGAGTAAAAACCCTCAAAATCCACATTCCGCCTCGTATCCTCAATAGCCAGAATCCTTGTATCGAGGTCGACCCTCTGAAAGGCGAATGACTTGTCAAATTTGAAGTTCTTACCATCCACCCGAACGATATTCAATAGGTAACCCAATGCCTTTACAAAAATCCCTTTACCGGTACCTCCACCCTTGGATTCATTCTCTGTTTCTTCTGCCAGAATAACCGAAAATGGGCGAGATGGGTCTTTATAATTGTGCAATAAATAGCCTATAAGACCCAAAGCATACATATATCTATCAGTATCATTATCCGAAATGCGCTCAATGAACCTGAAATATTCAATTTTCACAAGTTCTATGTCATTTTCAATGATGACAAAATGGTCAATAACTTGCGTTTTCCAAACAACTTTCCCTAGTTCTCCATAGCTTTTTAGAACTATTTCCTTTTTGGAAACAGTTACTACGCCATTTTTGAACGGGAAAAACGCCTCATCCTTGGTATCCTTCAGAAATACCAAATTTGCTCTATCAAAAAACTCAAAAAATGCATCGGAGAAAAAGATGCTTGCTCCTTTGTAGATCAGTTCCAACAAATCTTGTGGCGTAACCCCTCCATCAAACGAGTCTGGAAGCTTGTCGATGTAGTCCTTGATATATCTTTTTATCTGTTCTGTTGATGCTTCCTCCACAAAACCATCCTTTACCCGCACCAATCTATATATCGTTGAGGCTACATCATAGAAATATAGGCGAAAACCCCCATTTGTGACCAAAAAAACCTGCAATTTATACCTATTTATCGATGCTACACCTTTGTCATCAACATCCCAAAACGTGCAGATTTCTTCTCCCCACCTAGCATCAAGCTCCTCAACCATTACTTTAGCATCATCAACTGATTTGTTGTGCTTTTTTACCAAAATGGTAACTAGTTCATCCTTCGATGCCCCATCATTCCGCTTGGAAAACAACTCCCTTTCTACCTTATCACCGAATGATGTTTTTTTTTCGCCAAACCCCATGTCAAGTAGCTTGCGAGCTGCTAGTTTAAAGTCACCATCACATTCCATTATGGCGAAAACTGCCGACAGCTTGTAGCCTTTCTGCACTAGAAATGGGGTGTTTACCGAAAAAACTGAAAACAATCCCATGCCAATATTCCATGATCCACTATGTTCAGCCCCTGATCCTGGGCGCAGAAAATAAATCCTCTCCGAGTTCTGCTTTACCACCTTCCACCCATTGCGCTGCATTAGGTCAACTATATCACCTCTCCGGTTATAATCATCGAATGGCGAGAGTCCGTAGTCCTTTGTTGACGGCCTTTGATGCGCTTCAATAATTTGCTCCTCAAAGATTTCGTTAAAGGAACGCATAACCTCAAACAATACCTCGCGCTCATCAAGTGAGATGACATGAATCCCCTCTTGTTCAATTTCGTAGCCTTGTGTAGGCGGTGCAACAACATATCCACCTTCTCCCCTTGTTTCAATAATGCAATAAGATTTGATTGAAGGGTTATTTTTTGCCTCTTCCAATGTTGGTAGTCGCTGTGCAAGCTTTTGATTGCCTTCAATCGCCTCGCATTTATAGATGAGGTGTTTGCCATTTGAACGAGTTTTAACGATGTGTAGTTTGGTATACAGTTCTTGCGGTATAGCCTTACGAATAGCTTGCCATAAGTCATAGGTCTCATACTTGGTATCAATGTCAATCACCTCAACATTGCCACTAACTGACCCACAAATAATAGCCACTCCTTT
>CAJBRY010000032.1 GCA_903958085.1 uncultured Geobacteraceae bacterium | reverse complement strand
ATGAAAAAGTTAAAAAGGATACCGAAGCAGGATTGAACAGTGCAAAAGGCTTTATCCGTCGCGATATTGGGAAAAAACTGACTATTCGTCATACGCCTGAGCTTGTTTTCAAATACGACAAATCCCTCGACTACGGGAGTCGGATAGAATCTCTTCTCAAGGAGATACACACTGAGCATGACGGAAACAGTTCAGCAGATAATTGAGGTTGTTCGTGCGAACACCTCCTTTCTCATAACCACACACGAAGGTCCTGATGGTGATGCTATCGGGTCAACTCTGGCTCTTGCCTCCTTTCTTCAAAATAATGGAAAAACTGTAACGGTTCATTACAGAGATCCGGTTCCTGAACTTTATTCCTTCCTTCCTGGTACTGATTCTGTTTTGGCGCATATTCCTGGCCAGCATTACGATGTTGCATTTGTGCTGGATATTGGAGAACGTAAACGCGCCGGTGAGGAATTCTGCGGTTTTTCCCGTGTAACCACCACGATCAACCTTGATCATCACCTCTCATGCGAAAATTTTGGCGACTACAACCTGATTGACTCGCAGGCTGCCGCTACCGGCATTCTGGTATATCGTCTTATTAACGCTTTCGGTTACAGTTTTGACTTTCAGACGGCACTTTGCATATATGTCGCTGTTATCACAGACACAGGTTCATTCCGCTATTCAAATGCCAATCGTGAGGCATTTTCAGTTGCCGGTGAGATGATAGAATGTGGTGTCAATGCGTGGGATGTAGCGGAACAGTTGTATGAAAACCAGCCGCAAAAGCGTCTGCAACTTCTGGCAAAGTGCCTTCCTACTCTGGAAGTCATAAAAGATGGGCAGGCCGCTTCCGTAACGGTATCAAGCGATATGTATGCCTCTACAGGGTCAGATTCCGAGCTTACTGATGGATTCGTAAATTATCCACGATCGATAAGAGGAGTAGAGGTTGCCATCTTTTTCCGCCAGTTGGAACCGCAGAAATGGAAAATTGGCTTCCGGTCAAAAGGGAAGGTTAATGTAGCTGCTTTTTCCCGTGCACTTGGCGGAGGTGGGCATCACAATGCTGCCGGATGTACAATTGATGGCTCTCTGGCTGATGTTAAAGCTACAGTATACAAAATTGTGGAAGATTCTCTTTGATAAACGGTTTTGTGATTATCGATAAACCTGCCGGCATTACCTCACATGATGTAGTCAGTCGCGTCCGTCGCATTCTTGGTACTCGAAAAGTTGGACATACAGGCACGCTCGACCCTTTTGCCACAGGAGTTTTGCCCGTTGCGGTCAATGACGGCACAAAGGTTATCCCTTATCTTGATGAGGGGAAAAAGTGCTATGAGGCTCTGTTGCGTCTTGGTGTTACCACCGATACACTGGATATGACAGGCACTATTCTTTCAGAATCTCCCATATCATCAATTTCCGTGGAAACTTTCAGTTCATGCCTTGCAGATTTCACCGGCTCAATCAGTCAGATTCCGCCAATGTATTCCGCCATCAAACAGAATGGGCAACCTCTCTATAAGCTTGCCAGGCAGGGGATAGAGGTTGAGCGCAAAGCCCGTGAAGTTGAAATTTACTCTCTGGAAATTCTGTCATTTGATCTGCCGCATGTCTCTCTTCGTGTAATATGCTCAAGAGGCACATACATTAGAACTTTAGCGGATGATATCGGAAGCAGGCTTGGGTGTGGAGCGGCGTTGCAGGAATTGAGGCGTACTGAGAGCGGACCGTTTTTCATAAAGAATGCAGTTACGCTGCAAGAACTTGAAACGGCAGTCAGTGAGGGGAGGGTGGATGCATATTGTCTGCCTCCTGTGATTACACTCAGCCATCTTCAAGAAATTCCACTTAAAGAAGAAGGAGCAGAGGGACTTCTATTTGGCAGAGCACCGTCATGGGATAAAATCCTATTGAAAGCTACGGTTATTTCTGTTGAAGGTGCTTTAGTTCGCCTGACGTATTTAGACAAACTTGTTGCCGTTGCGACTCTGCTTCCTGACAAATCATCAAACCCAAAAATTGTCCTCAAGCGCGTTTTTGCGTCTACTTCATAGCCACCATTCAGATCGCCTCTGAGTAGTTACAACTAATCTAATAATTACAGCGAATCAAGACCAAGCTTTTTTAAAGCAGTCTTAAGCTTCGCATCAAAAGTGACTATGATGGAACCCTTGATCATTTTTCCTGTCGTGGCAATTACTGCATCACCAAAATCGGCAATTTTTGACGGCCAGATGGAGAGCAACAGAGTGAAGTCGGTTTGCTGGTGAATATCAACGCCCGGCATTGCAATAAAATCACGGAGAATGGAATTAATAGTCTCTTTCGGTGTTCCGTAAACTTTGTCCATAACAAAAACAAATTCGGTCGACGGGCACCCACTCGGTGAAGCCATTGCCCCGGCACCACTCTACACCAACTTCAGCGAATCAGTAATCGGTGGTGCCGTCTACTGGTGGAATGGAACCACCTACGAATCATGGAGCGTACTAGGGGTCAACCCCACAATCGAACCATGGAAAGCATACTGGATGCTCAACACCGACACCGTAGACCATGTACTGACGATACAGTAAAGAGTTCCTCTTCTCCCACAACGGAGAAAACTGACAGGAGACACTATGAAACGAACCATACAAAACATAGCAATCATCGCAACCCTGCTTCTTCCGGTTGCCGCATTTGCCTTTGAACCAATGGCAGCCACAATCAAAATATCCGGCGCGGGAATATATGACTACATCCTCATAGGTGAAAGCCCCAGAGCCACTGACGGGTTTGACAACGCCTACGACACCATGTCACCCGGTGACAGCCTCAACACAAACTACATCAGCAGCTACATCTCTCACCCTGAATGGGGAGCAATCAAAAGCAACTTCCGTGGCGACATACGCAGCATCGCAGAAAAACAGGAATGGACAATTACCATAGCATCAAGCCTTCCTGCTGGCACTCCACTAAACGTAGAACTCCAAACAGGCCTGAACATCCTGCCGCAAGGATTGCAACTCACCATAAAAGACATAGGCAACACCACAAGCGCCAACCTGATAAACGGACGCCTCTCAATCGCATCACCGGCACCCGGAGCCACAACACAGTTAATAATCACCGCACAGCAACAGGCAACACCACCGATAGATCCTCCACCACCGGTTGTAACAAAAGCAGATGGAGACCTTGACGGTGACGGTCAGGCAACGATAGCAGACGCCATCAAAGTACTGCGTATGGCACTGAATCTTGATCTAACCACAACAGCAGCAAAGACGCATGGAGACATGGACAACGACGGAAGCCTTACGGTAAGAGATGCGCTGCAGATAATCAGAAAATCGGTGGGGTTGATATGAGACAGACAAACAAAATAATACGCACAATTGAAATATTCACTTTAACAACTCTTGCACTTCTCAACCTCATGACCCTCTGCTGGGGACCACCTGGACCGCCTCCAACAGTGCCTGTCGGCAACGCCGAAATGTCAGTCATTACGATTGCTGCTGTGGCGGCTTATGGATTCTGGAAGATGAGGTAGTAGAATGCTGCTAATAGCTCTTGTTGTATGAGTGCAGAAAAACAGGAATACAGGACTTTGTGTTTCACTCGCAGCGCCATACTTTTGCAAGTCACCTTGTTATGGCAGGAGTTGACACTACCACTGTATCCCGCTTGATGGGACACAAAGCCTCACTATGACCCTCAGATATTCCCACCTTGCGCAGTCAATGTTCTAAACTCATCAATGTGAATTAGCACAAAATTAGCACAAGAAACAGAAAAGGAGCTACGCAATGTTGCGTAACACCTTGATTTCTTTGGAGCGGGAAACGAGATTCGAAAATTT
>CAJBRY010000031.1 GCA_903958085.1 uncultured Geobacteraceae bacterium | reverse complement strand
GATGGAAAAATTCAACCAATGTTTAAGTCGCTCATCTTGTTTCTGGATATCATCAATGAAAACATATGGATTCTTATAGTCAGGCACTCCTGTAAGTGTGGCAACATCTATATAGCCCGATAATAGATCTTTAAGCTCCTCAAACCTGTATACAAGTTTCCCATTGAGGTTCTGCAGCTCATGGGCAAACGAAGCGGTAATTGCTCCGGCACTGGCTAGAGCTCGAAGCAACTTTTGCTCGTTCCGCAATTCCTCTATGATTTCTTGTTGGTGCTGTGTATGCGCTGCAAGAATCTCTTTTTCAGGATCTTCTTGAGTGCCTTTGGGATCTTCTTGAGTGTTTTGGGAATCCTCTCGTTTTGCACGAATTCGTTCTGCAATTTCTTCGGCCTTTTTTCTTAGGATTTCATCATAATTGGTTTCGGCATAAATCGCCGCCATCTCTCTACCAATATAGCCCCGATCATCTTCAAAAAGCTTTATTATTTCAATCAGAAGCTCCTTGAAGACATCAAATTCCTGAGTTTCCTGAAGACCTTCCCGGCTGGATTTATCCTCAAAAAATAGGTTTTCTGTCCGAGATATGTGAATTGAACCTGCCAGGTTATATGGTCTGACTTTATATCCTCCAGACAGCTTTCCTCTACCTGCTGGGCTTGCGGCAGCTCGTTCACCTAATCCTAGCCAGTCTTCTGAGTTACTATCTTTTTCGCCGTATGGTCTTATGCGAAAATTGTCCCTGTATATTTTTATCCCGCCAAAGGAATCAAGCCACTTTTGGCGTGTGGCACTATTAAAGTCCCTATAAAAGTATTTCTTTGCGTCTTCCTTCGTGACCTGTTTTTTCATAAAATATAAAATAAAGTTGAATGTCCCAATCCTTTTAAGAACATCTACAGTGTTCGAATCATAAAATCCCGGTAGCAGTTCTCTTAGAGTTCTTTTTAGCTCATATGAACCCGCTTGAAAGGTATCTTTATCATATGGAAATATTTTCATTTTATCGCGCTGAAACAGTTTTTCAGGTAACTTTATCAAATTATATTCACGCCTTGTTATCGTTATGATTACCTCGCCTGTTTCATCGGCAGCGGCTTCTAGCTTATAATCATAATCGTCACATACTGAACCAGTAACCTCACCGTACCCGTCAATAGCTTTATCCCAAAATAAAGAGATATTAAAATTGCTACCTTCTCGTGGTGGGTTTAGTTGTTCGAGATTTTTAAAAAGACGATTGATCGAATGGCTGTCCCATTCATCTCTAAGAGAACTTATTTTGATAAAAGTGCCAGAGTTAAAATTATGCTTTCCTATCAACTCGTTGACAACCTTTGTGTCAGGTAAAACTTTGGATATCCGGTTTTTAAGATTGAATTTTGGCTTTTCGATTAGCTTAGCAGTTATCTCTTCGAGTACCTTATTTGGTGAGTCAAAATCTTCCCATTTTACAGACCAGCGGTATGCAGAAACATCGACTGGCACTTGGTGTGTCAATTGATCGGGCTTCGTCACCATATAACAACGGCTACCCAATCGGTCGAGTGCGAATCTTCCAATCCCCTTCTCACCTACTCGTACTCTCTTTTTCTTCGATAGATAGTTAGCTTGTTTGTTATTTGTTCCAATTGTCATCCAGCAATTTTTGATAATAGATTCAGACATGCCTTCGCCGTTGTCTATCACATATATGCGTCTCTGCTTTTTAAAGTAATCATGCAACAAATTAAACTGCTGGGCATTAAGACATTCTTTGTTTAGGCAATAACAGTTCTCCTCTTGTGACAATTCGTAAACTTCGCTTGGAATAGATAAGTTTATTATCCTTCTGATATGAACAGCATACTGCCTTTCTGTCAGTTGTTCTGGAACGTCAGTCCAAGAAGTAGCAATAAAAATAATGCAAACAGATGCGTCAGCGTCATAAGCATTTTTCACCAGCTCAATTAGGGCTCCTTCTGCATTTGCTACATTTTCCCTTCCAATCAAACGAGCGGTTCTTGCTGACACTTTGAAAGGTATTTGCATGATCATTTCCTTGTGACAAGCTTTAAAGTATTCTTATGACTTAACTTGTGGTGTACCCACCAGTGAAAATGTAATCAATGGAGACCTAGTATATCAATTACCTAACATTGTTAGTTCAAATCCAGAAATTGGACCCTCAGCGGGACGCTGTTATCTATTTATCTATTGCTCTGAATCACGCCCGAAACCAACCTGGGAGCCCATGCGGGGTCAGGCTGTCGAGTAGACCGGTCCTCCCAGAATGAAACTAAAGGGCCTTCATTTTCCATTTCCTGTTGAACGTATTTTCTCAGCACCGCGCCGCTTCTGCGGCAATATGCCCAGCAAGGGTGGTCACAAAAGTCTTTAACCCTGTCAATTCAGAAAGTTCCTTATACTCTCCACTACCGGAAGCAGAACGCGGCGACACAATCACGGAAGCAGTAGAATAAAGCTGCTCTTGCATGAGTTTCCGACACATGATGTTAT
>CAJBRY010000030.1 GCA_903958085.1 uncultured Geobacteraceae bacterium | reverse complement strand
GCTTAAATCACTGGATTCCCGCCTGCGCGGGAATGACAAAATTATTGGTTTTATATTGTAGAGACTGTTCCCCGAACAGTCCGAAAAACGGCGCGTTCGGGGATCGCGACCTACGATATTTTCCTTCAGTCTTCAGCCTTCAACCTTTTCACTTCATCAGCTTCACACTGAGCCAGAAGCGCTGATGTTTCTTGATCGTAAAATTTTATTTCGATGGATATAGTCAGCAAAGATTTCGCGCGGGCTAGATTACCGGCAGCAATAAGGGATTGCGAAAGTTCTTTGAGATAATGCACACAGTTATATTTTTTTTTAACCAACCCCCGGAGATATTTCAACCCTCTGTCTTTCTCTCCGGCAAGGAGATAGGCCACGGCAAGCAGACCTACCTGAGAGTGTTGGGTATCCGTGCCTTTCAAAAAGCCTTCCAAAGTGGTTATTGCCTTATTTATATCTCCGGCAAGAAATTCAGACATGGCATAGCTGAGTACTGAGCTTTGGTCACTAGGATCAAGCGCATACGCTTTTCTTGAGCAATCGTATGATTCTTCGTGTTTTCCTAATTTAAGATAATGATTGGCCATGTTGAAATATGCCGTTGCCTCACGCTGTTTGAACCCCAGGACTTTATGCCACAATTCTATCGACTCTTCAGTTTTACCGAGTTCCCCTGCCTGAACGGCAAGTTCCCAGACTGATTTGAAATCACCCCCGCTTTCCTTCATCTTCTGCACGCCAAGCTCATAATATTGCAGATCTTTTTCCGTCGCTTTCTTTGTATCGAGTTCGCCATAATGGTGCACGGGGATGCCGGACTCTTGTTTGCCCATACCAATTCTCAGTATGGAGTATTCCACCAGTTCGTGGATGGGGTTTTCAAACCTTATTTTTTCATTGTTCGGGAACAGCCGCACCTTACCGCTGGGGAACCATCCGCGTCCTGCCTGCTCATGGATATATGTATTGTCGTTGCACATCCAACCATCTCCGGCTGTCTTGTTGATATAATTTCTTGTAACAATATTATAAGCGATTTTGTCTTTCTTACTGATCAGTTTTTTCAATTTTGCGTGATCCTGAAACGAGATAACTTCATCGGCATCCATCACCAGTATCCAGTCACCATGAGCTTTAGACAGAGAATGGTTTCTGGCCACAGCAAAATCGTTTGTCCACTCAATATCATATATTTGCGCACCAAAAGCCTCGGCAATCTCTTTGGTCTTGTCCGTTGAACCGGTATCAACCACAATCATTTCATCGGCAACAGGGGATAAACTGTTTAAGCAGTATGCCAGATGCTTCTCCTCATTTTTTACTATCATGCAGACCGAAAGCGTTGGCACAGCCTTGGCCTTACCGTCATTAACCGCTATTGTCTTTGCGCCGATTTTTCTTCTGATTTCCAGTGCGGCGGAAAGAATCCCTGTGTCCATACCAAATTGAACCATGGCCTTCTCGATTTCTTGCATTGCCTCCGGAAATTTTTCCTGCTTCAGAAAAATATCTATCAACAGAAAAAGAATTCGTTTATTTTCCGGGTATGCCGTCCTCGCTTCTCGGAAAATATTCTCTGCCCTTGCATATAGTTCCAGGGAACTGATCGCGTTATAGTAAGCGGTGACCAGTTCTCCTTTATCGGGGGAGAGTATAAAGCCTTTTTCAAAGAGATC
>CAJBRY010000029.1 GCA_903958085.1 uncultured Geobacteraceae bacterium | reverse complement strand
GGCAGTTCGGTGTCACGCAGCATATAAAGTGGCATGCCGCAATCAAGCACAACTCTTTCAGCTTTGGGAATTTCAAAAGAGAGTTCCGGGAAAGTCATGGTTCTGGGATTTCCCAGTTCCCTGCCAGTCGCGCATCCAAATAAACTTGAGGTGATCATAAGAAAAACAGCAAGCAATATAACTCTCATTTGTCACCCCCTTTTTTTTGTTATATAGCCTATGGTACGATTTTCATTGGTAAAATATTCCTTAGCTACCCGCATAATGTCGGCTGCAGATACTTTAGCAATTTTGGAACGTTGCTCAGTCATATAACGCCAACTCCCAGTAATAGCTTCAAACTCCGTCAGGTTGCGGGCAAGTCCGCCATTTGTTCCCATCCGGCGAGCCTCTTCGTAATCCATTTTGTTGAGGATGCGCTGTAGATCGCGCTCGACAACCGGTGTAGTTTTAAGGAGATCAAGTTCTGCCAGAATGGCATCTTCAACCTCTTTCACTGTATGCGGAGCACGCGGATTTGCGCTGACTACAAACAGATTTGGATAACGGTTTCCAGGTGCGTCAAAGGCCCCGATATCAGTTGTTAACTGTTTTTCAATAACCAGTTTTTTGTAAAAGCGTGATGTGCGCCCATTTCCGAGTATCATGCTGATTACATCAAAAACATAGTCATCTGGAGTATTTATTGCCGGTTTATGAAAGCCCATTATCAGAGTCGGTTCGGCCTCCGCAACCAATTCGATTCTCCGCTCTCCAGACTGTTTAGGTTCCATGGCAGTCACTGGCGGGATCTCTTTTCCTGGCTTGATTGACCCAAAATAGCGCTCTACCATAGCAATGGTAGCTTTGGTATCGATGTCACCCACCACCGCTATGATGGCGTTGTTTGGTGCATAGTAATTTTGAAAGAACTGCTCCGCTTTGGTTCGGGTAAGGTTTTCGATATCAGTCGTCCAGCCGATTGTAGGCTGACCATAAGCATGTGATAGAAAGCTTGATGCCACAAAAGTTTCCCATAACTTACTTTCAGGGTCGGCATCATACGATCTTCGACGTTCCTCCATTACGACAGAACGCTCGGTGTAAAATTCGCGCAGTACAGCATTTTGAAGGCGGTCCGATTCTATTGCCGCCCAAAGTTCAAGCTTATTGGATGGGAGGTTTATCAAATATGTTGTGCCATCTCTGCTGGTGAAAGCGTTATAGCCTGTTCCCCCGTTTTTGGAATAGAGCTCAAAGAACTCATCCTTTACAACGAACTTTGATGCTTCAGTTTCAAGCGAGGTCAATTTTTTTTCAAGCTCTTTGACCTTTGCAGGGTCGCTTTTTTCATGTTTTGCCTTTTCGGCTGTCAAAGCCAAGGCAGTAGCCTCAATCTTATCAAGAATTGGCTGTTCTGCAGCATAATCCTTGGTTCCGAGGGTAGTTGTGCCTTTGAAAAGCATGTGTTCCAGCAGATGTGCAATCCCGCGTTCATCGCTGCGCTCATCAACGCTTCCGACTCTGAAGCGTATCCATGCCGAAACAGTTGGAGATGTGTGTCGCTCAACCATCAGCAATTTCAAGCCGTTTGCCAGGGTGTGAGATCGG
>CAJBRY010000028.1 GCA_903958085.1 uncultured Geobacteraceae bacterium | reverse complement strand
ATTGCTTATAATCGGTGACAGAGTGTTTCCCAGACGTCCTGTAGCTCTGGCAGTTGTAGTATTTTCAACCGGCATAGTATCTTATTTTGGACTGTCAGACTATGGTATCAAGGTAGTTGGGGTTGTGGCTTCAGGATTTCCCACACTCAGTATACCCTCATTTCATACGGAACAATTTGAAGGCTTACTTGAATTGGCCTTTGCCTGCTTCCTCATTTCGTATGTAGAAAGCATTGCCGCAGCCCGGACATTTGCATCAAAACATCACTACATAATTGACTCTCGACAGGAACTTCTCGGCTTAGGCGCTGCGAATCTCATAGCAGCTATTGGACACGGTTACCCGGTTGCCGGTGGATTATCACAATCAGCAGTCAATGAAAAATCGGGTGCAAAGACTCCTCTTTCACTGATATTTGCCTCAGCTACTCTCGTCATTGTGTTAATATTCATGACCGGAATGCTTCGCAACCTCCCTGAATCTGTTTTAGCTGCAATAGTTCTGGTTGCTGTGTCAGGGTTTGTCAAAATTGATGATTTCAAACGATTGAAGCAAATAAGCAGGATCGAATTCAACGTTGCTCTTGTAGCTTTTATTGGGGTATTGCTTCTAGGTATATTAAAAGGAGTGGCCATTTCGGCGATAGCATCCATCCTCTTTCTGCTGAGAATGATGGCCAGGCCTCACATTGCCGTGCTCGGCAGAATTCCTGGCAGCACTCGCTTCAGTGACGCAGGCAGACACACCACCAACGAGCGTTTCCCAGGTCTGTTTTTGTTCCGGATTGAAGCCCCACTCCTCTACTTCAATGTGGAAACAGTAAATACAACCGTGCTTGATGCAATACACTCCGAAAAAACAGCAATCAGACTCGCAGTATGTGACCTCTCCACATCACCATATATTGATGCCGCTGGGGCCAGAATGCTCCTTCAACTGGAAGATGAACTTGAACGGGAAGGAATACAGTTAAGAGTTGCCGAGGCACATGCAGAAGTTCGTGAAATTTTACGCATAACCGGGGTCAGTGAATCTCTGGGCGGGGTCAGCCGACATACAGCACTTGCAGACATTGTAGAAGAATTCGAACGCAACTCCATTACAACTTTATAAACCCAGCTCCCTTAAAACAATTCCGGTTTCTGCCTGACCTTCAAGCCAACCGGAAAGCTCCTCCACGATCTCAATCTGGTCAATCTCATCTCGTTGAGGCCATATTCCCAACACCGGCGCTCCGCAAAGTGAACCTATCTGATGTGGTGCAGATTTTTCTGCCATACCCGGATTTTCCGGCATACCGTTAATTACTACACCGGCGACCTGCAGTCCCATCTGTTGTGCAGCAAAGCAAGTCAATACGGTGTGGTTAATTGTTCCCAACTCCGGCCTCGCTACGACCAAAAGCGGAAGACAAAGCTCTCGCACCAGATCGGCCACAAGTAAACCACCTGACAACGGCACCATAATCCCACCGGCACCCTCTACAATCACATAATCATAAGATGATGCCAATCGATTGAAAGCAGATTTGATAACAGAAAAATCAATACGAACTCCATCCATTTTTGCTGCTTCCGAAGGAGCCAGCGGTTCACGCAGGCAATATGGCGAAACGTCATCAGAACGGGAAATCCCGGCAGCATAACATAGCAGTTCAGCATCATCCGAAACAAGTCGACCGCCCTCTTCGCGACAACCGCTTGTAACCGGCTTCATAACAGCTACATTGATACTCCTCTTCTTGAGTAAACGAGCCAAAGTAGCTGCCACAATCGTCTTTCCTACTCCTGTATCTGTTCCGGTAACAAAAATTCCTTTGCTCATATACAACCTCTAACTTCCAAGCCCAGGTCAATCAGCATCTGACGATCCAATTCCGGCATGCGTCCCTTTTTTGTCAGATAATTCCCGGTCATCATGCCGCTTGCACCGGCAAGAAAAATCCAGGACTGTAATTCGCGGAAATTTGTTTCCCTGCCTCCACAAACTGAAATGCGCTTATTCGGCAACATAAAGCGATAAATTGCAATCGTCTTCAAACACTCAACTGGAGTCAGAAATCTGGCAGGTGGGGTGGCAAATCGAGTGTTTCAGGTGAATTCAGTGGGATTCCAGCGTGCGATACTTGGCCTCGTGTGGTTGAAATGCCTATCCGTAAAAACATAGCTATTCCCGCTTGATACATAAGGCGTACAGCCAAATTACCTTGATTTTCGCAGTCAGTACCTTGTACCGATATTTCGTCACACACCTGTAT
>CAJBRY010000027.1 GCA_903958085.1 uncultured Geobacteraceae bacterium | reverse complement strand
CAGATAAAGTTAACAATTCCCTAAAATACTATTTCAAAGGTGAAATTAGCGATTCTTTAGAACAGTGCATGATCGCAGCAGATGCTTCGGCAAGGAAGATGTATAAAACACTAAACAACAAAGAAAGAATGGAAAAATTCTTTTTCGAATATATGGAAATTATTACTGGCGTTGGTATACGCATGATTGTTGCAAAAAATTTAAAACTCGGACATGGGCAAAATGAAACAGAGACCCTTGAGAGTATATTGTATAAGTACATAAGATGTAACCTGCTTCATGAAGCAGAGATTTCTGACAAAATTACATTTTCAGAAAATACTTTTGGTTGTGCTGATGAGAAATTTACATTTCCCAAAACATTACCAGTCGGTATTTGTTTTGCAGTTATAGCTTGCCCGAATAATTTTTCTCTGTGGATAAGAAATCCAGTTGGATTTAACTATTTAGGCAAGAATATAAACCTGAATTTGTTATGGGGGAAAACGGAAACAATCAAAAAGAGTTTTGGGATCTCAATTTAGTATTAACAAAGCTGGTTTACCAGCCAACTCAGCCGATCGCTACGCTTTGGCTGATTTCGACGTTGGGCTTACACAATTGTCTAAACAGAGGGCGTTAATTCATTGTTAAGCATGCCCGTCATTACATTATAGGGAGGTATAAATTTGAGTGATGTTGCTTCCGAAATATTCAAAAAATATGGTGCACTGGCAATTATAGTAGCGCTATTTGTCGCATCCTCAATTTGGGGATTAGCGCATATAGCTGCTTCACCAGGGACAGAAGTATCCGTCCTTTGGGGACTAGTTAAATACACTAAACCGGCAAATGTTCAGACTGCAAATTCACATAGTAGTGCTACACAACAGCAAAGCAAGAAAGAAGAGCCAGCCTCAAAAAAAGAACAAGTTTCAGATCTCCTTCCGATCGCGCTAGAGATTCAGAGCAACCTTTCAACAAAAGATTATCAGAAAGCTATCGTTGCACTTCGAACTGCTCGCAAAATCCGAGAGCTTAATTCACTTGAATCGGGAAAGTATCCTTCAGAATTGCCTTCTGGATCTTACTTTTTTGCTTCTATCGTTTATCTTAGCGGACGGTCAAACGAGGATATTAAGAAAAATATCCTGTCCGGTAGTGTCAATCGATTCAGGAACAGGTCTACTTTCGAGATTCATTCTCTCTCTGGAAGTGGAATGCATGTCGTAGGTTTTCTCAGTGAAAGTGACGCTGCGCGGATTTCACATCTTTCGGGAATAACCTCTCAAGAGATCATACTGACCCCCTTTTTGTGGGGATCAATGACATCGCTTGTTTCTATACCAATCGACCGCATCGAGTCATCTAATCATAGAGAGATACAAATTTCAAACGATGAGGTACATATTGTCATGGACATCAAAGTAAAATAATATCTGTGAGTAACCAACCTGCGCGTCCGCAGCAACGCGCGGGTAAAAAGAGACCACCGAAAAAATAAGTGGGAGCGGTTGTATTTATTAATTGCCCAACCAGCCGCTAGAGCCGATCGAAGCTCCTTGGGTTACTCCGGCTCAGCTTTTCGTTCGAAGAGACAAATACGGAAAGGTATAAAATGGACCCTTCGGGTACGCTGATAAAGTTCGGAAAACTGGAGCACCTACAACAACTCCTAGACAAGGGACTTCTTTACCTTAATACTCTCACGTATTTCTGGAAAATTGAAGACGAAGAACTTCGTGGTGATCCTTTCGATTGTGCTATCCAGGCCATACAACGAGGACCTAAGATAACGATGGTTTTGCCGGAAGGAAAGGAAGTAACGTTATGTAGGGATTATACGATGAAGATACTACCCCTAGAACCTGAGAAGATAAACATATTCTGTATGTACGCATTGAGCCCAAATATTGAGGGAGCATTTCCCATAGACAAGAAGAACCTACGATTTGGGGATCATGCGTTATTATTGATTAGTCCTAATGAGTTTATGCAACGACTTGAATCAACTTTGAAAAGTCAAAAGATCGTAGCAAAAGGTAATTTAGTGGAATATGTAAATGACGAACACACCGAGAAACTGGGTTATTTTAGAAAGTTTAACAGATTTTCCTATCAGCACGAGTGGAGATTGGTGTGTCTTGAAGGTTTGGGTGAAGTACGGAAAATTCGAATTGGTAGCATTCGAGATATATCGGTAATATTACCCAGTGAAGAAATCAATAAACAGATACAAATTAACTTCGAACCAGTCGCTTAACCGGATCGGCCATAAAGTCGGCAGCCTGGCTAGCTTTTCGTTATGCATATAGGCCATCTTGGAAAACAGAACCGTTCCCAATATTTTAAAGAGATCCTGCGTATTCCTTAAAATTTCACAAAATTTCTATCTTTCAGCAAACGTTGAATATGCCATATTGAGTAAAAATTATGCTTGAAGGCTGGGATTTTTCACCACAGCCTTTATTAGCTTCGAAAAAACTGATTGACATTAATTGAACAAAAGCTATACTCCGCCTAGTATATCTGCCAAGCCTCTGTTTCTGTTTCTTCGGAAGCACGCTCAATTCTGGCGGATTTTTTGTTTTATGCAAGAAATAAATGAAATATACTAAACCATCGCTTGTATTCGGAGAACAGGCACCGTGGTAGATGTAATCCGATTGTGGGCGATAGCGAAAAATAGTAT
>CAJBRY010000026.1 GCA_903958085.1 uncultured Geobacteraceae bacterium | reverse complement strand
TTACGTCACCTCTTTATACTTATCAAAAGGCTCGTCAGGAGGCCATGATGCCCATAATAAAAGACGCTGAAAACAACATGCGAATATTAGAAAAGCGACTTGAGAGATTGGAAAAAGGCGCGGCAAGAGAAGACAACCGAATTGAGCGGGAGAACGTTATCCGGGAATGTAGAGCACTCCAAAGAGAGATCGAGGAAAACCCCGTCCCCAATAAGCCGATTTATCTGGTTGACGATATTACCCCGGAAAGATTGGGCGGTATTATGGCAGACAACGAAGAGCGTGTTGCGATCCTGTCGGCGGAGGGTGGCTTCTTCAAGATCATTGCAGGGCTTTACAGCAAGGGTACTACAGCTAACCTTGATCTGATTTTAAAATCCCACACAGGGGATGCTTGGGCAAGCGATCGTGTTAGCAGGGAATCAAAATCAATGGAGCACCCCGCGCTCACTTTGGGGCTTGCTGTGCAACCCGATGTGATTGAGGAAATTGGACGGAACTCAGAGTTCCGGGGGCGGGGCTTATCTGCACGATTTCTCTATTCGTTGTGTAAATCCAGAGCAGGCTATCGCACATTACAAACATCCCCTGTACCTGCGAACGTTAAGGAGTCCTACAACAGATTGATTTTGTCTCTTATGGCAGTTGAAGGCAAGCATGAATTAAGGATGTCCCCCGATGCACAAGCGGTATGGAATGGTTTTTCCGACGATGTGGAAGCCCTCCTGCGACCAGGGGCACAACTGGATAATTTAGTTGATTGGGGATCGAAGCTGGCTGGTGCCGTGGCCCGCATTGCCGGTTTGTTACATTATGCTGATTCTGCGGAAGGTTTTCATAGTAATCAGATTTCAAAAGCAGCCATTGAATCCGCCTGTGTAATCGGCGCATATTACATTGAGCATGCGGTCGTGGTTTTCGGTTTGATGAAAGAGGACACCAGAATCACCACAGCGAAAAAGATTCTTGCTTACATTAAGCGCCATAAGCCCGAAACATTCAAGGGACGGGAATTATTCAATCACACGAATTGCCAGTCGATGCAGGATATTCAGCCGGGATTAAACATCCTTGTAGAATGGGGATATATCAGAGAATCCGTTAAGCAGGAAATAGGATCACGACCGGGAAGACCACCTTCTTCAGTGTACGAAGTTAACCCGAAAATTCTTTCGGATATATAGGAAAACCGTCCGCAAAATCCGCAAAACTCTTAATAAAGGCAATTATGCGGATTTAGCGGATGATTTTTAGAGGAACTCAAAATGAATTTACTCGACAAGTACAGGAAGTTGCTTCCGATAAAAGACAAAGCCATATTGCCGGGAATTATCAAGGTTGCTGATGATGTTAAAATTTCAGAACAAAAGCGAAACACTTTGAAGGAAGCCATCAACGCCATCGCATCTAACTGTGTTGATGAAATCAACCGGGGCGATAAATGGCATCACTGCCCTGAATCAATGGCAGCGGAAGCAGAGATTGACATAATAGAGAAAAACATAATAGCAGGCAGAGGGGCGCTAATTGATTACTTGGGGGCCTGCGATAAATGGAAAAAGGCGGGGACTGAATGAACGACATTAACTGACCACGGGGAAGACCTATTGCAAGCGATCTTCTTCTCCTCCGGTTTGGCCAGGCCAGTGTACCTTAGTTAGGGTGCTACATTAGGCAGTGCTACAGCCCACGAGGCTGTCTTCTTTGCCCTCTTCGGGTGAACAGAACTTGCGAATAACTATATTGATAGGACGCTTAATATCCATTTCATGTTTTTCTACATACGCGCCGGACATCCGATAAATCATCTCAAGAGCCTTGCTCTTAGCCTGTAAATCAGGCACGGCAATATAGCCAGGAACGTCGCCGGGTGCTGCCGAAGAAATGTTACCTGGGTCCCCGCGCACCGGCAAATATTTCCTTCCGTTAAGCAAGGCAATCTGCTGCTGTGCAATGTCAGCGTCCGTAAGGCCGGCGGCTTCCAATGCTTGTAATAATGATGTTTTAACATTAGGTTCTGAGAGGATTTGACTGACTTGGCTTTCCGCCGACTTGGGGCTCAAACCCGCCGCTATGCCTGCTTCTTTGCGCGTTTTGCCATCTAGGATTGCTTTGACAATTTTCTTTCTCCTGATCTGTGAAGCGGCGCGGGTCTTGGGCGCGTGATGTTTTGGCTGGATTCCACCAGAGGTCGTTGGCCTTTTGCGTTCTTGATCTGCTGTTTCTGGTTTTTGCTGTTTCATTTCAATCACCTCAATGTGAGATAGATTATATCAGGGAAAAAAACTATGTCAAAGTTTATTATGTAATTTTAGAGACTGACTGAGCCAAGTGCTCCACAGACATCTCTCCCCGCGTAGCACCGCTCCATGTTTTGACCTGATATGTATAAAACACAGATCAGGTTTTCAGCCGTGCCAACACGTGGTGAATCGCCAGACAAGGATGCGATGTACTGGAATTACCCTCTCCGCCCTCCAATCTACATGTAGCAATACCCATCCACCCTCATTTCTACATGTAGTTATCCCGCCACTTATGGATAACTACATGTGTTAGCTGATATACGTAAAACATATAGCAGGCTAGGATTCGCCAAATTCGGCTTTTACTCTTCGGCTTTTTTCTGAGGAAACATAAAAGGCCCAGGATTCGCCTATGCCCTGGTATACGTTTTGGCATATGAGTTAGCTGAATGAGCAGATGAGAGGCCACTTTCTGGAATTGATTTTGATCCTGATTCTTGATTTTTAATAACCTCGATGGCTCAGGGGGATGTGCTTGCAGATTTCGATCAGTACTATGCAACCGAGACAAAGGTAAATCTGGCTTTTGCTGGTCAAGGCTTGCATCTACTAATCATCAATTTTTGATTCATAATTTTGGTGAGGATAACCATTTGTAATGGTGAATCTGTCGGTTGCTATTTTCTGTCCAGCTCTTTCTTCACCAGCACCC
>CAJBRY010000025.1 GCA_903958085.1 uncultured Geobacteraceae bacterium | reverse complement strand
GCAAGCAGGCGAAAAACAAATGTTTTTCGCCTGCTTGCTTTTTGGTGCAATTAGATTAGTCAAGCATGACCGGCTTTTGCCCGTTCGGCTTTTTTCAGCAATGCTGCTGCCAGAGGATGACTGTTGTTTTCGGCATAAAGATTTGCAGTATTGCCAGACGGGGTTCTTATTCCGGGATTTGCACCACCATCAAGCAACGCCTGAACGGTCTGATTGCATCCATAAATGGCTGCCAGCATCAGTGGTGTATGCCCTTCACGATCGCGGGCATCAACTTCAGCACCTTTCTCAATAAGCATTTTTGCAATTTCAGTATGTCCGTTGGCGGCGGCATAATGGAGAGCTGTCTTCCCTTTGTCACTGCTGGCTGTTATATCAGCACCACGATGCAACAGATCCTGGACAAAATCCTTAAGCCCCTCTTTGGAAGCACTGATCAGCGGCGTGTGGCCATGACGGTCTTTCGAATTCACGCTTTCCATGTTGTTTCCTCCCCTGATTAGATTATCGAGCATCGTGCCCGTAAAGAATTTGCATAAAATTCACAAACGAAGTGACAAAAATGTGTATTCCATATACCACATAATGCTGCTTAGCGCCAATTGCTATTTATTGGAAACGAGAAAAATATTCAAAAATAATTAAGCGCTTGAATCAAAAGACTTCAGGGCACTATAATGTCAAGTTCAAGGAGAATGCTGTTATGCATGTTATTCAAGCCGACTTCATAAAAAGCGCAGCCAAACCCAAAGATTATCCACCGCCTGGTTTGCCGGAGGTTGCATTTGTCGGGCGCTCGAATGTTGGGAAATCATCTCTCATCAATGTTTTATCTGGCCGCAAGGGACTGGTTCGGACAAGTTCCACTCCTGGCAGAACTCAGTTGATCAATTTTTTTGACATAAACGGAATTCTAACTTTGGTAGACTTGCCGGGATATGGCTATGCAAAGGCACCACCGGCTTTGCGTAAGCAGTGGGGGCCAATGATTGAATCCTATCTGTCCATACGAGAGTCCCTAAAGACCGTTGTGCTTATTCTGGACATACGCAGAACCCCTTCTGATGGAGATCTACAGATGCTTCGCTGGCTGGAATTGTACAATATCCCTCCCATATTCGTTGTGACCAAATGTGATAAACTATCTAAAAACGAACAGGCAAAGCAGAAAGCGATCATTGCCGCCGCAATAAAGCGCGACAAGGATATGCTGCTCCCTTTCTCAGCACTCTCAAAAGATGGTCGTGCCGGCATCTGGAGCGAGATTGGAAAGGTTCTTGAAATTAATTTGAAAGTGGAAAAACAACCATGAAAAAAAGAAAGACAGACTCATGCATGACTCAAATGCCTGATATGCAGAAACGTCCTGACAGTCGACGTATACCGATTACCAAAGTAGGCGTAAAGGATATTTCTTATCCCATCGTTGTGATGGACAAGAATCGTACTCTGCAGCACACTGTTGCACGGATCAATATGTATGTGGATTTGCCGCATCAGTTTAAGGGTACCCACATGAGCCGTTTCGTAGAAATTCTTAACAAATATCGGGAGCAGATTGCTCTCGACAAACTGGAAACTATTCTTGAAGAGATGAAATCGAAGCTTGGCTCAGAGAGCGCTCATCTTGAAATTCAATTCCCATATTTTATTGATAAGACTGCTCCTGTTTCCGGTGCAAAAAGCCTTATGGAATACACATGCGAGTTCAGCGCATCCATGTCTGAGAAGCTAGATTTTGTACTCTCCATAAAGGTTCCGCTGACTTCACTCTGCCCATGCAGTCGTGAGTTATCGCGTTTCGGTGCACATAATCAGAGGAGTATCATGACTGTTCGCGTCCGCTATCGGGACTTTATATGGATCGAGGATCTGGTCGAATTGATCGAGCAGTGCGGTTCAAGTCCACTTTATTCCCTGCTTAAACGTGCTGACGAAAAGTTTGTAACAGAACATGCTTACGAAAATCCGCGTTTTGTGGAGGATATGGTGCGTGAGGCTCATTCACGACTGGCGGCCTTGGAAAATATTATCTGGTTTTCAGTGGAAGCTGAGAATTTTGAGTCAATTCACAATCATTCCGCGTATGCTGCCGTTGAGCTGGACAGAAGATAAATTGACAAAACAGATTTGTATGCCAGAGGAAATATGATGAAACCAATCGTTATAATTGCGGCAATGCCGACAGAAATTGAGTTGTTGGAGAAAGCCCTGGAATATTCAAACAGGCTGAAAATAGACGGCTTTGAATACAGTGAGGGAGCGATTGGCAATCTACGGGCAGTAGTGTGCTCAGCTGGAGTTGGAAAGGTGAATGCTGCTGCTGCGACTTCCCTTCTTATAAACCGCTATCAGCCGAAGCTTGTTATCAATACTGGCTGCGCTGGTGCTTACACCGGGAGTGGGCTTTCTGTAGGCAATCTTGTGGTGGCAAGCGAAGAGGTGCTGGCAGACGATGGGATATTGCTATCAGGCGGTTGGGAGGATCTGCAATACATGAAGCTCCCTTCAGTAGAGCAGAGAGGGATGAGTTGCTACAACTTACTTCCGCTTTCAAGGCATGCTTCGGAAAAAGCTATGCAGCTGGCGGATTATTATGGAGTTTTTTTGATGAGAGGACGCTTTGCCACTGTTTCAACTTGTAGTGGCACACGCCAGCGTGGTGAAGAGATTTCCTCTAGGTGGTGCGTGATTGCAGAGAGCATGGAAGGCGCAGCGGTGGCGCAGATATGTCTGCGCTGTGGTGTTGATTGTCTTGAAATACGTGGAATTAGCAATCATGTGGAAGATCGTAATATGAAAAAGTGGGATATCCCTCGGGCAGTAGAAGCAGCTCAAAGGTTTTTACTTAAATATATCGAAGAGATGAATCGACCAGACGTTCCGGAAATCCAGAAAATTACTCCTGAAATATAGCTTTTAGCGCTCCCCGAATATTGCTGTACCGATCCTTACCAAAGTAGCACCCTCCTCAATAGCAGCTTCAAAATCGCCAGACATACCCATGGAAAGCTCCCGCATTTCAACGCCTGCAATCCGACTGTCGGTAATAACTTCAGATAACTTTTTCAACTCCGAAAAATATGGACGTGTGGCATCTGGATCATCAAAAAACGGTGGCATCGTCATCAAGCCCTTCACTTTTATATTCGGAAGCATGGAGCACTCCTTCACCAGTTGAATGGCACCCTCTTCAGTAGTACCGGACTTTGTAACTTCCCCAGAAATATTAACCTGAACAAGAATATCACAACTTTTGCCAAGCTTGCCCCACTGCCTGTCAATCTCCTGCGCCAGCGAGATACGGTCAACTGAATGAATCAGAGCAACCTGCCCTGCGAGGTATTTAACCTTGTTACTCTGCAGATGGCCAATGACATGCCACTGGACAGGTTCCTTAACCTCTCCTAGTTTCGTCACCAGTTCCTGTACATAATTTTCGCCAAAAACAGCCTGCCCTGCCAGGTATGCATCAACTATTTCCGCTGATGGGCGGTTTTTTGATACCGCAACCAGACGAACATAAGCCAAGTCACGGCCAGCCCTTTCAGCTGCAGCTTGAATCCGCATATTTACCTGCTCAAGGTTTGAGGAGATTGTCATTCAACTGCCTGCATGGTCTGCAGCACCTCATACAGCTCCGTCATCGGCAGACCGACTACATTGGTATAAGAACCGGAAATCGAACGGACAAAATGGACTGCTCCACCCTGAATTGCATATCCACCTGCCTTGTCCATCGGACATCCGGTTGCAATGTACGCATGAATCTCTTTTTCTGTCAGCAGCTTAAAAGTCACTTCAGTACAGACACTGCGGCTAATGCGGATGCCGCTGGTCTTATCAAAAACTGTGAAACCGGTGATAACCTCATGATCCCTGCCGGAGAGTCTGGAAAGCATCAGCATCGCATCTGCCTGGTCAATAGGTTTGCCGAGAATTTTACCGTCCAGCACCACAATTGTATCGGCACCAATGAAAAATCTGCCGTCGCATTTTGCTGCTACAGCATCCGCCTTTTCTTGCGAAAGCCGGATTACATGATCTGCAGGATCTTCATCAGGCAGAGCGTCTTCACAAATATCCGCTGGTACAACAATGAACTTAATGCCTGCAAGTCCCAACAGTTCTGTGCGCCGCGGAGAAGCTGAAGCCAAAATTATGCCGGCATTATTATTTTTCATCGGTATTGGCTTTCTGACTCTCTTCAGCAGCTTTTTTTCGCAGTGATTCAATCTCAAGGCGTACTTTATGTTCTTCCTCCATATCCTGCCAATGCTTTGCCCAGTCCTTTTTACGAACCTTATGAAGAATAAATACTCCTGGAATTATCACGATGCCAAAAAAAATATTCATAGGTAAATCGTTGAAAACACCAAAAAGCAGTGAGGCAATACCCATCGTCAGGAGAAATGCTTCCATTGATAAAATCTGCCCTATCAGAGAAGCTTTCTGAATTTCCTTTTGTCCGCTGTGCGACATATTATTTCTCCTTCCAGGGAAACATTTTGCCTGGATTCAATATATTATTCGGATCAAGAGCCGCTTTAATTGCTTTCATCGCAGCAATCTGATTCGGCGACAACTCCAGTTCAATGTATGGAGCCTTGGACAGTCCGACACCATGTTCACCCGACATGGTTCCATTCAGGTCGAGCGCCGCCTGAAAAACCTCTCTAATAGCCTCATGTGCTTTTTCATCCATGCCAGGAATTTCCTTATTGACCATTATATTGACATGAATGTTACCGTCACCGGCATGACCAAAGTTTACGATTGGTATATCATACTTTGTCTGTATCTTTTCAATAGTGCGAATTATGTCAGGCACTTTACTTCTGGGCACAACAACATCCTCGTTGTATTTTGTCGGGTTTATATCTCGTAGCGACGGCGAAACCAGGCGGCGTACCCGCCAGAGTTCTTCAGATTCGCCATTATCTTTAGCCGAGCGGAACTGGACAAGTCCAAGAGGTTTAATCAGTTCATGGATCTGCTCCGCCTGCTTTTCGATCAAGTCGCGATCGCCATCGACTTCAATCAGCAGCACCGCCCTTCCTTCAGGCGGAATTCCGAGGTTAAAGCGTCGTTCAACGCATTGCAGGGTTGCATAATCCATGAATTCTAGAGTTGTAGGAATGATCTTATTTCCAATAATCGTGGAAACCGCTTTGGCTGCGCCATCAATCGAATCAAAGATTGTAAGCATGGTTTTCTTAGCATCGGGAAACGGTAAAATTTTGAAAATGATTTTGGTAATGACACCAAGCGTGCCTTCACTACCGCAAAGCAGACGCGTCATGTCGTATCCTACCACAGCTTTATAAGTCTCTCCGCCGGTGCGTATAATCTCACCGGTGGGCAGCACCAGTTCGAGCCCCATGACGAAGTCGCGAGTGACTCCATATTTGACGCAGCGTGGTCCGCCGGCATTTTCAGCAACGTTGCCGCCAAGCGTTGAAAATTTCAGAGAGGCAGGATCAGGGGGATAGAATAGTCCGAGTTTTTCCACCGCAATTTGAAACTGTTCAGTCACTACTCCCGGCTCAACCTCAGCGATCAGATTTTCGGTGTCAATCCGCAAAATTTTGTTCATGCGGGTTGTCACCAGCACAACCCCACCCCCTTTGGGAAGCGCACCACCGGTAAAACCACTTCCGGCACCACGTGGAAAAACAGGAAAACCGGCACGGTTGGCCAGCTTGAGAACAGCAGAAACTTCGTCGGCATTCGCAGGATGAACGACTGCATCAGGCAAAAACTCCATCTGGGTTGCGTCATAACCGTAGCAGATCATATCCTGTTTTGCCGTAGCAATATTCTCAGAACCGACAATGTCGGACAGCTCATTTAGCAGAAGCGAGTCAAGCATCAGGAAGAACCTTTCTGTGAAGAGTTGATGCGGCAAGATACATGATTTGGCAGTAAATTCGCAAGGTAGATTTGCTGTCCGGTAAAATCTCGTTGCCAGCAGATGCGAAACCATTTATCTTGTCGTCATCTTTTTAATCAGGAGGTTTACTAGAATGAAACGTATCGCTAGAATTGTAGTATCCGTTGTTATGGCAGTATTGTTTGCACTGCCTGTCATTGCAGCACAGGAGTTAAAGAAGGAGTCTGGAAAGTCCGTTACCACCGCATCAGGACTTAAATATGTCGACGTTGTTGTTGGCAAGGGGGCTACGCCTGTTTCCGGCAAGCAAGTAAAAGTTCATTACACTGGTACACTTGAAAACGGAAAAAAGTTTGACAGCTCAGTTGACCGCAATGAACCTTTTTCGTTCACAATCGGCGTTGGTCAGGTTATTCGTGGATGGGACGAAGGCGTGATGTCTATGAAAGTCGGTGGCAAGCGCAAGTTGATTATTCCATCAAAGTTGGGATATGGAGCACAGGGGGCGGGTGGAGTTATCCCTCCGAATGCGACACTGTTGTTTGATGTGGAGCTGCTTGACATAGCAAAGTAGTTTCTGTTGACATTTTATCACAATTGACAGCCCGCCTGCGCGGGCTCTCTTTTTTATAAAACACCGGAGCTGTGGTATGACAAATCTTATTTCTGCTGAAGGACTGAAAAAACTGTGTAACGAATATGATCATCTCTGGAAAGTGGAGCGTCCGAAAGTGGTTCAAGGGGTCTCAGATGCAGCAGCGGAAGGAGACAGATCGGAAAATGCCGAATATATTTATGGAAAGAAACGACTCCGTGAGATAGATCGCAAACTAAAACATCTTGGATCGCGTCTCAAGGTATTGAAAGTTGCAACTGTTCCCGCAAACCCAAAGCAGGTGACCTTTGGTTGCTGGGTCAGATATGAAGAGGAATCAGGGGACGAACGCTGTTATCAGCTTGTCGGTCCGGATGAAATAGACGTCAGCATCGGCAGAATCAGCATTGACTCTCCAGTTGGACAGTCGTTGCTGCATAAAAAAGTTGATGATGAGGTGATGGTTCGAAAGCCAGGGGGTGAAACCACGCTGTATATTACCGGAATAAGCTCTACAAAGCCTGACTATCTGCCCCCTGCAACCTCCGTAGCAGGTCCAGTTGATCTGTGACAGTTTCCGGACTTCTATGCCCGGCCCGCTCAATTACTTGAGATACAGCTGTTTCTGGTTCAATACGCGGATAGTCTTTATTGCTCAATTCATGAATTAGCCGCATAGTACGGAAAGCATCAAACCAACCATGAAAAGCGGACATCAGTTTTAAATCTTCATTGCAGTTTTTCTTTAAATTTTTCCAGGCGCCCTCAAAGCCGCTCTGTTTCAGAAAATCATGCAGAACTGCTGAAATTTTTGCTGCTCCATTTAATAACTGAAGTGCGTCTTGCCCCGAATTCTCCGCAACATAGGCTAGCCATTCACCCACAATTGAAAAGACAACAGGTTGATAGAATAACAGTTGCTGCTCTCCACCTGCCAACATATCACCAACTGCCCGGCCAGTTCCAAAAGGAACCCGGTTTGATGAGCGGGGTGAAGGATGAACAATCGTACCTGATAAGACCTCTACGCCTGACGTTTTATGCACCTGCTGTAAAAAATAGAAATCCTCTCCGGCAAGCCTTCGATTCATCCCGCCGGAAGAGACGTAAGCCGATGCCCGGCAAGCCATGGCGCTTCCAACTGTATGAAATGAATATGGTGAACCGGCAAGTTCCAATCCCAACACATATATACGCAGAAAAAGTTCGTAGCGTTCAATGGCACTCTGCGCGATCGGATCAGCGCAAGTCTGGTGGCGATACGGAATGCTAGCTCCGCCTGCACTTGAATGAGCAAAGTGACTGACGATAGCATGAAGGTAATCAGGCTGAACTAGAGTGTCGGCATCCAGACATACTAGAAGAGGGTCTCCAGCTGCAAAATTTAGTAAAGTGAGTGACATATCAAGACCTATTTTGCGAGCTAGGCCAACACCCTGCTTTTGGGGCAATTCTTTGCCAGTTGTGGCAGCATCGACCCAGAACAGATTTTTCAAGCCAAATTTTCGCTTCCACTCTGGCAGCATTCTAATAGTTTCTAGATTGTCGGATGACTCACTTTCTGATGCATCAGTCCGCTGATTAACAACCACCAGGATAATAAATTGATCAAGTATGACAGCAGGATTTAAGGAAAGTGTTTTCAAGGTCTGCAGAAGATTTGAGGTTTCAGCAAGTGAAGGGATGACTACGGCACCAAAGAATTGGGAACAGGGTACTTCATTGAGAACACGGTCAAACAGGATTCCGCGCTTTTTTATATAGATGGATACAGCTGATGGAAGTGGAGGAAATAACCCACTGTTCGGTGCATATATCACTTCAGGAAGTAAAAACCTAGAAATCCTTCATGCCTCTGTACTTTAATCGAACTTTTTTCAATTCTTCGTTGAGTGCAGCAGGTAGATTGGATTTAAGCTCCTCCGTGGCCTGACTCATTCTTTTGCTGAGTTCATCAACTGAACTGGCAAGCTCCAGAATTGAGTTTGGCTTAGATTGAGCAATGGCTTCGGCATCCAAATATATTTTGTGAATCTTTTTTAGATTTTCGTTCGCTTGTGCAAACCTTCTGGGAGGTTCATTCAATTTCTGCATATATTTATCAATATCACCATGAAGTTTAGCTGATTTTGCTTCATCTTTATGGCCCACAGTTGGAGTAAAGCTGCGGCCAGAAGTTGAAGCTGACTCCCACTCTGTTTTCAAAATTGTACATTCACTTATATTGGTTTCAACGCCAGTTTTGATACAGTAGAGTGCCTTGAAGTAGTTTTCTGCATACACTACCCCGGATGTGTATGATTTATATGCAAAAATCCCACCTCCAATCAAAGTGAGTAGCACAATAAAAATTATCGCCGGCAGAGTATGTTTACGAGACACTGTTCTTGATTTAGTGGTTGTTGAATCGGTGGCTTTGCTCTGCGGGGAGTAACCAGAAGAAGATTGTGAGTTCGTATTGGAAGACTTATTAAATGAGAAGTCAATTTCCTTTATTTTAGAAAATAAATTGTTTCTGACTTTCTTACGCGCGACACTCGGGTCAAAAATGAGAAAATAATCCGGGAAAATCAGTCCGCAAGAATGGCAGTGTGGCTTTGGGTCAAGCGATTTTCCGCAGTTGGCACAATTTATTGTATAAGATTTTCGATTAGCCCTGGAAACGGATGACTCTCTTACAATATTGATCTGCTTGTTACATGAAGAACAGTTTATTACAAATCCATCTTCAGGCATCAGTGCCAAATCAACTTCTGTTTTTTCGGTGCATTTAGGACATATGCAGTCCATGGTTCTAACCAGATCATGCTGCAAAACAATCGTTTCGTTCAAATTTGCATTTTCATCCAACTCTTCAAAATTACTCGACTCTGGAGTGTCGAAATCAAAATCCGATTCTTCGCCTAACGAAAAAGTATCATCCGTTTTTGGCTGATCAAAACTAAATGGAGAACCATCTGTGGCATTAGTCTCAAGTTCGTCAAAATTGAATGGTGATTTCTCTTTTATATCCACAATTTAATCCCTCATGCCAACAAAAACGCCATTATTTGATCGCACAATATCATCTTCATTTCCAGCGCCGCCAGCTGCCAACACACTTGCCCCGTCTGCACCTTTGGAATATAGGTCATAGTCTGTGTTAAATGGCTGACTTGCGATATCCAAAAGTTCAACAGAGCCAATCACGACCACCTGATATTCATATAAATGCTTCCAGGGATCAGATTGAGTTCCCATAATTCCAATATCACTCAATAAAACAGGGAGAGCATTTTTATCAAGTATATAGGATGTGATCGCCCTATCAATATTGCGAATATCAGTAGTGCATGCCCCATTTTTTGCTTTTTTTGTATATGAGCTAAAAGACGGAATGGCCAATGTGGCTAATATTCCCACAAGAGCTACGACCATGAGAAGTTCAACCAGAGTGAAACCACTACATCTGCGGCCTGTCAACTGACGAAACAAAATAGAAAATTTCGTAACACCACTCTCATCAGAATTAAGGTTGTAAAGCATGGCAGCACCCTATGTGTCAAAAGATAGGAATCTACTTTTTGAAGATATTTCACTAATACCACTCAAGGCGAATTAGCGTCAATAGTATTTCTTAGAAAGTTAGTTCGTATAAAAAATAACACCATAAAAGTGTGTAAAGTTAAACACTGTAGGTGTTCATTGGAAAGGATACTTCATAAGTTTTTCACAACTGGATTTTAAAGGCGAAACCGTCAAGCTTTTTGTTGATGGTGGTCAACAGTTACAAAAGCAACTCCTCGTCCCAGCATATATTCTAAAACATCCAAGAACTAGGACAGAACTTTGGTGAGCAAATCCGGACGCCTTAATAGGACAAATATTACCTGTTTTAAAGCCATTCTGTCGATTATTTCACGCCCAGAAGCGCCAGCAGGATACCACCGGAAATAGCAGTGCCGAAAACTCCGGCAAGGTTCGGTCCCATGGCGTGCATAATAAGGAATACCTGAGGGTTCTCGCGGTTACCCACCATGTGTGAAACCCTGGCGGCGATAGGCACCGAAGCTATCCCGGCTGATCCGATAAGAGGATTGATCTTCCCGCCGCTGATTACATTCATGATTTTGGCAGCAACAACCCCGGCACCGGTACCGAATATAAAAGCCACCAATCCCAGAGCGATAATTTCAAGGGTTTTAACAGTAAGAAACTGCTCCGCATTCATGGTGGAGCCTATAGCTACTGTCAGAACAATAGTGATGATATTCATGATTTCATTAGCGGCTGTTTTTGCCAAGCGGTCAACCAACAGGCACTCTTTCAGCAGATTACCCAGCATCAGCATGGTTATGAGCGGCGCAATGGGAGGAAAAAACAGATTGACAACAATAGCTATGATGATCGGAAAAGCAATTTTTTCCAGACGGGAAACCTGGCGAGGCTTCTCCATGATGACATCCCGTTCTTTCTTAGTTGTCAGCAACTTCATGACAGGCGGCTGTATCAGCGGCATCAGAGCCATATATGAATAAGCAGCTACTGAAATTTGCGGCAGAAGGTGCGGGGCAAGCTTCATGGTGACAAAAATGGCCATGGGGCCGTCTGCGCCGCCGATGATGCCGATAGCTCCCGCTTCAGCCAGCGAAAATCCAAGGAACTTGGCTCCGATAAGGGCGACAAATATACCCAAGTGCGCAGCAGCTCCCAGAATCACCAACCACGGACTCGCTATCATTGGGCCAAAATCAGTCATGGCCCCAACTCCGAGAAAAATCAACGGAGGTACGATGAGCAGCGCAACACCCTGATAGGCATAATTAAAAAGGCCTCCAGGCTGAGTCAGTCCTGAGCCTGGCACATTGGCCACTACGCAGGCAAAACCGATTCCGACGAGCAGGAAAGGTTCGTATTTCTTGACAAGAGCCAGATAGATCATGGTGATTCCGACCAGCATCATGAAGACGTTTCCCCAGCTCAATTGAGCAAGGCCGGTCTGCTCTTTCAATAAATTCAACAAATCTATTAATTGCACAAACATATTCACTCCAGTTTATTGCGGTAGTCCCTCAATCTGAAGCAGTGCGTGCCCGTCATCAACAGCATCTCCCTCTTTGACCAGAACCATTCGCACGGTACCGGCCAAGGGAGCAACGACAGGGGTTTCCATTTTCATGGCATCAAGCACGATCAGCACCTGGTTTAGTGTCACTGTATCACCGGGCTTTACCATACATTTGAAAACATGCCCTGCCATGGGACTCACGACCACCCGGCACCCTTCGATGGCAGAGGCGGGAGGAGAAACCGGAACTACTGCAGAGAAAGTTGGCGCGGCTACTGCAGGAGAGGCAACCGATTGCAATGCAGCAGTCGTGGAAAAGCTTGCCTGAGGTTGCGCTGAGCCTGAATCATCCAATACCTCAACACCAACATCGTATGTTCTGCCTTCCAGGGTTATTCTCAACATTTTCATTGATATATT
>CAJBRY010000024.1 GCA_903958085.1 uncultured Geobacteraceae bacterium | reverse complement strand
GGCAGGTTTTCTGGGATATCAGGATCGTGATCTGGTTCTCGCTGTCGAAGATTTTATGAGGGACTACTACCGTCATGCAAACAAGGTGGAGCATTTCACTTCAAGTCTGGTTTCGCGATGCATCTGGCGCGACGAGGGCGCCTTGAAAATTTTGGGCTACTTTGTAAGGCGCCCTGTAGGTGATGGTTGCTTCGTGCTAAAGGGGGAATTGGTAATTCCTGATGAATCTGTTGTTGAGGACAACCCGCTTGTATTGATGAAAATTTTCGAGTTATCGCAGAAGCACAGTGTAACGCTAAACGTCAGAGTTAAAGGGATTATTAGAAAAAATCTTGCTTTAATTAATGACAAATTTCGCAGAAGTCGAGAGGTAAACCAGTCTTTTCTGAATATTCTGAAATCGTCAAAAGGTGTCACTGAGACGCTTCGCATGATGCACCATCTGGAATTTTTGAATCGCTATATTCCGGAGCTTGAGAATATTTACTGCAAAGTTCAGCATGACATGTACCACATATACACAGTTGATATTCATACGCTTTTTGCTGTTGAACAGACTGAAAAAATGTTGAACGGTGAGTTAAAAGAGCTCTTGCCTCTCCCCTGTGCGATAGCTGCACAGATTGGCAAGGCAGAACTGCTTATTTTGGCTGTACTTTTTCATGATATTGGAAAGGGTTCCGGTGGTGGACATGCAGAGAAAGGTGCTGCCATGATCCCGACTATTGCAAGGAGGATGGGGCTTTCGAAGGAAGATAGTGAGCGTCTTGAGTTCCTTGTTCGACAGCATCTGCTGTATGCTCATATTTCACAACGGCGTGACCTTAACGATGAAAAAATGATTTTTCAGTTTGCTCACCAGATGGAAAGCAGTGAAAATCTGAAGATGCTATACCTGCTTACAGTTGCAGATGTCAGGGCTGTCGGTTCAGATGTATGGACGACCTGGAAAGCATCGCTTTTCCAGGAATTGTATGAAAAATCCTTTGCAATCCTGGATCGAGGCGGTTATGAGCTTGAGGCGAGCAGCGAGCGGGTTACTTCGATGATCAAAAAAGTGACTGAAATTCTGGAAGATGATTTTTCCGTTGCTGCAATACGCCAGGAGCTTAAAGCCATGCCCGTTCGGCTTCTGCTTTCCACCCCCGCACAGTTGATAGCTGAACAGGCTCGTCTTTTACTAGGCTTGGAACACTCTGATGTCCTTTTGCGACTTTCACATCAGCCGACAAGCGGTTATTCTGAATATACAATTTGCGCTCACGATATGCCGGGGCTGTTTTCACGGATAACCGGTGTAATGGCGGCTAATGGTATTAACATTCTTGGCGCTCAGATAAATACGAGCAAGAACGGCAAAGTACTTGATATATTACAGGTCAATACTCCACAGGGGAATCTGGTGACTGATTCCTTCAGATGGGACAAGATTGAGCAGGATATGCGTCTTGTCATACATGGCGAGGTAAAGGTCTCAACTCTGGTTGCAAAACGCAATCGGCCGACTCTTTTGACTACACGTCCGGCTCCTCGTTTTGTGACAAAAGTTGATATCGATAATGAAGTTTCTGACGATTATACGGTCATTGATGTTCTGACTCATGACAAGGTAGGTTTATTGTACCTGATTACAAGCACTCTTGCAGATATGGGGCTGTACATTGGCGTATCTAAAATATCCACAAAGGTTGACCAGGTCGCTGACGTCTTCTATGTCCGAGATATTTTCGGACACAAAGTTACCTCGCCTGAAAAACTTGACGACATTTGCAGTAAACTTATAAGAGCCATTGATGAGTGGGTCTGAGCTGAGGCTGTACTTTGAACGACTATCTGGATCTTTTCATTTCCTACCTCACGGCAGAAAAAGGGCTTTCCGAAAACACACGAAATGCTTACAGTCGCGATCTAGTCCGTTATCTGGATTATCTTGAGAAGGCTGGACGTTCGCTCCCTTCTGCCGTCATTTCCAGCGACATTGCCTCTTTTATGCTAGTTCTTCAGAAGCTTGGCTTAGCCGCCCGCAGTCGTGCCCGTTGCCTTTCTGCAATTCGAATGTTTCATAAATTTCTTATGATTGAAAACTATGCAGACCGGAATCCTGCTACGATAATAGAAGCACCGCGTGCGCTTCATAAGCTTCCACAGTTTCTTGACAGCCGTGAAGTAGATGCATTATTTGCCTCCTGTATTGGTGAAAGTAGCGAGAATATTCGCGACTATGCTATGCTGGAGCTGCTCTATGCCACTGGTTTAAGGGTGAGCGAACTGGTTAATCTGAAGCTCCGTGAAGTTAATCTTGATTCAGGTTATCTGATGACGGTCGGGAAAGGGAACAAGGAACGTCTGGTGCCGATAGGCGAATCGGCGCGGTTGCGGTGCACTGCCTACCTTGATTCTGTGCGGTTTCGTATTGATCCGATGAAGCAAAACATTTATTTCTTCCTTTCGAGGCTTGTCGAGCCAATGAGCCGGCAGGCTTTCTGGAATATTATCAAAAAACGATCTCAGTTGGCCGGTATAAGAAAAAACATCTCTCCGCACACTCTGCGTCACTCTTTTGCTACTCATCTCCTGGAAAACGGCGCCGATCTGCGTAGTGTCCAGATAATGCTTGGACATGCCGATCTTGCCAGTACACAGATATATACTCATGTCACCAGGGAACGTCTGAAAAGACTGCATCAGGAAATTCATCCGCGTGGCTGAACTCTTCTTTTAGTTTGCCGGTTGCCAGGCTTTCTGCTCGTTTCAGTTTTATCAAAAAACTATTGACATTAAGATTTTGTTGTATACATTTACTAACAAAATCTTAAAGGCCTACAAATGACGCAGACCGCAGACCGCAGACCGCAGACCGCAGACCGC
>CAJBRY010000023.1 GCA_903958085.1 uncultured Geobacteraceae bacterium | reverse complement strand
TGGTTGTGTGGTTGTGTGGTTGTGTGGTTGTGTGGTTGTGTGGTTGTGTGGTTGTGTGGTTGTGTGGTTGTGTGGTTGTGTGGTTGTGTGGTTGTGTGGTTGTGTGGTTGTGTGGTTGCCATGAAAACTTCCTGTCTTTAGGTCAGAAAAATTTGCCCGTTTTTATTAACAATGTCAACTGATTTCGACACATTTTTTTCGACTTCAGTTCAGACTGACCACAAAATCACCAAGCTCCAGACAGGCGGGACGATGACTGATAACCAGCAGAGTCGTGCCCCCGCTTGAAATCCGTCTTTTCAGACGAGAAATAACTTCTCGCTCCGTCACAGCATCAAGTCCTTCCGTAGGTTCATCCAGAAGCAATATCGAAGCATCTTTCAGCAATGCACGCGCAAGAGCAATCCTGCGTGCCTCCCCGCCTGAAACCGCAGAACCGTTTAAGCCTACCATAGTATCAAGCCCATCCGGAAGCCCTGCAACCCATTCATCGAGACAACTATCGCTTACAGCACGAAGAAGCTGCTCCTCATCGGCTGATTCATTTCCCAGAACAATATTTTCCCTGATACTGCCGTTAAACAGATACGGACGTTGCGGCAGAGCAGCAATCATCCCGATTAACACATCTTTTGACAGATCGCGGATTTCAACCCCTCCAACTTTTATGCTCCCCTCATAATTACGAAAACGGAGTAATATTTCGAGCAGAAGACTTTTACCGATCCCACTTGAACCCTTTAGGACAACTCTTCCAGCAGCGGGAAGAGTAAAGGAAATATCCTTTAACACCCGCTCTCCATAAATATACGATGCTGAAACATTCGAAAAACATATATCGTTTCGGGAGGGTTGTTTGGCTGATACAAAAGGGTCTGGCACCGGTATTTTTGAGTCAGCCAGATTGAATATTCTGGAAGCGGATTCATTTGCAGCTGGAAGATGATGGAGCGCCGACGGAAGTTGACTGGCGGCCTCAAATATTGAAGTGGCAAACAGCAGCAACATTACCAGATCAGGTGGCGATATTTGATGAGTAACAACCTGTTTGCCAGCAGTCAGGAGGACAATTGCGACGGCTGAACCAGCAAAAAGAGCCATTCCCGCAAGTGATAATCCATTTATTCGACCGAGTCGCTCCTGCTCAGCGATCACTTTTGACGATAAACCATCGACTACTGACGCCTGACGATCTATCGCCCCCAAAAGCGTTAACTCATCAATACCCTGCAACCCATCTGTAACCTTGCTCCGTAGTTCGGCTGCAAAAGCAGTTGATCTTCTGCCTGGCTCTTCCGAAAGCCGCCGCACCAACAATGGCAGGCCAACACCAGCCAATAAAAGAAAAAACAGCATTACGATAGTTGACGGCAGGCTGTAACAGAGTAGAAAAACGAGTGCAGTGATGATTGAAATTGAACCTACTGCAATCGGAGCTACAATTTTAAGATATAGAGTTTCAAGGGCATCAACATCAGCTCTTAATGTTCCGGCAACATCGCCACCGGCATAACGTTCCAGACATGCGGGTGAGAGAGGAATAAAACGTTTAAATAGCCAGACCCGAAGCTCTGCAAGAATACGAAAAGTTGCTTCATGGGTTACAACTCTCTCTGCGTAGCGACCGACTGTTCTTAAAATTGCCAGAAAACGAATTGCCGCCGAAGGAAAAAAATAATTGAATGCAACTCCGCTGCTACCGGAAACCGCCATAGAAGCGATAAACCACCCGGAAATGGCCATCAGCATGGCATTGGCGGCAATCACGACCACTCCAAGCAAAATACCGGCTACCATCCAAAACCACTGACTTCGTGATATTTTCAGAAATCGAATGAGCCAGTTCACGCAGAAGCCTCAACAGTCATCCTGAATTCGGCAGCCGAAAAAACCCGCGCAACCCTTCCATCTACCATCTCTGCTACTCTGTCAATATATGACAACGTCTGTTCCCGGTGACTGATAACAAGAACCGTTCGCCCTGCTGAAACTCTTTTCAGAGCTTCGCAAACAATCATTTCGCTTTCAGCATCAAGCCCGGCAGTCGGCTCATCCAGCACCATGAGCGTAGCCTTACAGAGATATGCCCGCGCAAGGGCCAGTCGCTTCAACTCTCCACCGGATAATCCGGCACCGCGATCTCCTAGCAAAGTATCAAGACCATTTGGAAGATTGGCAACAAACCCATCGGCAGCGGCGGCCGACAGAGCGGCATTTATCTCGATTTGCGTAGCATCAGGCCGCCCCGGAATGAGATTTTCGCGCACCGAACCTGAACTAAAATATGGCGTTTGAGAAACCCATGCGAGCTTCGATCGCCAGGCATCAGGTGCGATAGTAGAAAGATCCAGATCATTCACAAAGATCCGGCCAGCTTCAGGTCTGGCCAGACCAGTCAGCAAGCGTGCCAGGGTGGTTTTGCCAGCACCGCTCTCACCTACCAGAGCTGTAACAGTTCCGGCTGGCAATTCAAAATCAACATCTAAAACCCCTCCCCTGTTGCTCCCATATCGAAAAGTTACACCTTCAAAACGAACTGACGGTGCATCTTCTGGAGGCGCAACATCTCCAGAGAAACCTTCCGGCAACTGCATGGCAAAATATGGTGCAATCCGCTCTGCAGCAGCAACTCCCTGCATTCTGGCATGATACGAAAGTCCAAGATTGCGGAGCGGCAGATAAAATTCGGGAGCCATCAGTAATACAAAAAGGCCTTCCTGAAGAGTGAGCACACCCCAAAGAAGCCTGAAACCGATGATCACCGCAACTACAGCAGTTCCGACCGTCGCAAAAAATTCAAGCGCAAAAGCAGACAAAAAAGCGATTCGCAACACAGACATCGTTGCAGAACGATATTCCTCTGAAACTCTGGCAACGGTCACAGCCTCCTTTTTTGCGGCACCGAATATAATAAGATCAGGCAACCCCTGAACAAGATCCAACAGGTGCACCGCCATACGAGAAAGTCGGCTCCACTGCTCTCTATGCAGTTTTTCAGAACCACGACCTATCAAAATCATGAATAACGGAATAAATGGAGCGGAAAAAAGAAGCACCAGGCCGGAGCGCCACTCAGAAGGAAGAATAATTATGAGAAACATGAACGGCAGGATTGCCGCGAGAAAAAGCTGAGGGAGAAAACGGGTGAAATATGGTTCCAGTTCATCAACGCCCTTGGTAACCGTTTCAATCAAGGATGCGGTTTCATCTCCTGCGAGAGCTGACGGTCCTAACGACAGAATCTTTCTATAAAGCTTGCTTCGTACCGACAGTTTAATTTTTGCAGCGGCTGAGGCTGATTTAATCTCAAGAATATAGCTGCAGATGCTTCGAGCGAGAGCCAGCAATAGCAAAAAAACTGCAAGCGGTATAATCGATGAAACTTCTTCGCCCTGCATTACTATACGTTGACATGCTTCTGAGAGAAGTCTTGCCTGGGAAACAACCAGAAGCCCAATACCAACCGCAGTAGAGACAATAAGCAGCAAAAGCCAGCGAATATTTTTTGCCTCAGCAAACAGCCATTTTTCCGGATTGCTGTCTTGAGGCGATTCTCTTTTGATATTCTCTTCTGATTTAAGAGTCATGGGGTTTAGATCATTAAAAAGTCAGATCTATTCCCACTCAATTGTGGCTGGCGGTTTACTTGAAATATCATAAACAACACGGTTAATACCCTTTACTTCGTTGATGATTCGTCCACTTATTCGTGCCAGATCTTCATATGGCATTGGATACCATCCGGCGGTCATAAAATCTTTGGTTTCGACTGCACGGAGCGCCACCACATACTCGTAAGTGCGACCGTCTCCCATTACTCCAACACTTTTTACCGGTAGAAACACCGCAAAAGCCTGACTGATTTTTTCGTAATGTCCTGACGCATAAAGCTCTTCAATGTAGATTGCATCAGCACGTCTCAAAATATCGCAGTACTCTTTTTTAATTTCACCCAGAATACGCACACCCAAACCTGGGCCCGGAAAGGGATGACGCCAAACCATCTGATGAGGCAGGCCAAGCTCTTCCCCGATTGCCCGAACTTCATCCTTAAACAGTTCTCGCAGCGGTTCAAGCAGCTTTAACTTCATATAGTCAGGCAGACCGCCGACATTGTGATGGCTCTTAATATTGTGAGCTTTGCCAGTCTTTGCACCGGCAGATTCAATAACATCTGGATAGATAGTCCCTTGAGCCAACCAGTTTGCATCAACAATCAACTTCGACTGCTCCTCGAATATATCAACAAATAGCCCGCCAATGATCTTTCGTTTCTTTTCAGGATCGCTCTCCCCCGCCAATGCCGATAGAAAGCGATCTTCAGCGTCAACACGGATAACTTTTACACCCAAATTCTGGGCAAATGTCGCCATAACCTGATCGCCCTCACCAAGACGCAACAGTCCATTATCAACAAATACGCAAGTAAGTTGATCACCAATAGCACGGTGAATCAAAGCAGCGGCCACTGAAGAATCAACCCCGCCAGATAGCCCAAGGATTACAGTATCAGTTCCAACCTGCTGCCTGATCCTTTCGACTGAATCTTCAATAATCTGCCCTGGCGTCCATCTTCCACTGCAACCGCAGACAGAACGCACAAAAGTATCAATCAACTGCTCGCCTCGCGGTGTATGATTTACTTCGGGATGAAACTGTACGCCGTAAAGATTTCTGCTGACATTTTGAATGGCACAGACAGGAGCGTTGGCAGTTTTTGAAACGACCTCGAAACCTTCAGGCACCCTGGCAACATGATCACCGTGACTCATCCAGACAGGACTGGAACCTTCAACAAAAAAACCGTCAAAAAGAGCCCCGGGCTTTCCTACAGAAAGCAGCTCTGCATGGCCGAATTCCCGCTTACCGGCAGGTATAACCTCACCACCAAAATGACGGCTCATAAGCTGCATTCCATAGCAGATGCCTAGCACAGGCACACCAAGTTCAAACAGTTCTTCTGCAATAGAAGGCGCTCCTTCGTCATAAACAGAACAAGGGCCACCAGAAAGAATTATCCCGGATGGCACAAAGGCTCTTATCGCGGAGAGATCCATATCAAAAGGATGCAGCTCGCAATAAACATGGGCTTCACGAACGCGGCGTGCAATCAACTGGGTGTATTGTGAACCGAAGTCAAGAATCAGAATTTTCTGGCTGTGAATGTCAGTAGTCATATAAAGTTTCTATCCTTTAAATTGGCAAGATATGTCAAATCAACCTTAGGGAGACTTTTCAGCTTTTTTACATTTCCCCTCAAAAGCTGAATAGGTCTGCTTATCAGTCAATACAAATGTTCCTTTTATTTTTCCCGTGCTTTTTTCTATACTGATATTTTCAGTATCAACCAGGTTACCGTACATTTCAGTATGCAACGGAATCTGCGCCGAAATTATTTTGCTGTCATCAAGATACGGTACTGTCAGTTTTTCTCCAATTGCTGACTCAATAGTTAATGCTTTTGTTTTCGTATTGATACTAACAATCCGACCTGATTCAATCTTTAATGGTGAGTCTTTACCAAAACCGTCCTTATAGAAAAACGCTACACCAGTACAATATACATCTCCGGCTATAGAAGAAATCGGTAGTGAGACAATTACAAGCAGCACAGCAAAAAATTTCATTATATTTCCCCCTTCCAGATATATGGCTTATAAACCACAGATAAATAACTATTTTTTGAATATTATAAAAAATTTCCAGTCCGCCTTAACAACCAACGCATAGCCAGTTTCCAAAGTATATTTTGTCCGGAAGTGTGTCAACGGCAAAATGACACGGCAAAATGGCAGCATTAAAGTAGATATGTTTGCCTGCGTGTGATAAAAATTCAATCTATAAATCTAATTTTTCAAGCGGGTGTACATGCATGAACGCTCACACAACCACCATTCTTGCTGTTGACGATGATTCAACCTCTTTGCAGGTTCTTGGAGGCTTTTTAAGAAAATTTGGCTACGAAGTGACTCTTGCATCAGGTGGTGTACAGGCACTGAAGATTCTTTCGGAGGTTCGTTTTGACGCAGTTATTTCTGACCTGCGAATGCCGGATATGGATGGAATTACACTTTTAGATGAAATGCGTAAACGTGACATGAACATTCCTTTTATTGTTTTAACTGCATGTGGCAGCATTGAAAGTGCCGTTTCTGCAATACATCAGGGCGCCTTTGATTACCTTGAGAAACCGTATCATCCGGATAATCTGGAACTTACCATGCAACGCGCTCTCGATTTTTATCGGGTTGTTTCAGAAAACCGTCAAACAATGACGTATTTGCAAGATAGATTCACCTTTCAAAATATAATAACTGTCAGCCCTTCCATGAAAGATACATTGGAAAAAGCTGCTAAAGTTTCACTTTCTCCACGCACAACTGTTGCAATTTATGGAGAAAGCGGGACCGGTAAGGAAGTGCTTGCCAGAGCCATACACTTCGCATCCAAAGGACTTCTTGGAAATTTTATTGCGGTTAATTGTGCCGCAATCCCGGAAACGCTCCTCGAAAGTGAACTTTTTGGCCATATTCGTGGTGCCTTTACTGGGGCTGACAAGGAAAGAGAGGGAAAATTATCGCTTGCGCATGGAGGGACGATCTTTCTTGATGAGATAGGAGATATGCCCGAACCATTGCAGGCGAAACTGTTACGGGTATTAGAAGAAAGAACATACGAGAAAGTTGGTTCTAACAAGCCAGCTAAACTTGACTGCCGGGTAATAGTTGCTACCCACCGGAACTTATTGGATATGGTTCGAACCGGATCTTTTCGAGAGGATCTATTTCACCGTATAAATGTAATACCACTTGTTATTCCATCTTTACGAGAACGCTTAGAGGATGTCCCGCTCCTGATTGATCATTTTTTGAAGCAATTCCGGCAGCATCAAGGCAAACGCCTTCCAGGAATATCAAAAAAAGCCATCAACTGCTTGACCTCATATAGCTGGCCGGGAAACATCCGTGAGCTCCGGAATACTCTGGAACACGCCACTATTATGGTAACCGATGAACTAATCCGTCCGGAACATCTTGGTCTTTCTACTGAAGGCGTGACTACCCAGGCAATTAATTTGGCAAATAATGACTTTCAGATACGATTATCACCAGAAGATCTATCTCTGGAAGCTATTGTTGACCAGGCTCTCAAGTTGGCTCTAGAGCGTTGCAAGGGAAATAAGTCACTTGCTGCCGCCATGCTGAAAGTAGATCGCAAACGTTTTTATCGCTAGAGTGTACCATCCCGCCTCAATTTGTTCCAATATGCCACACCAAAACCCCTCTCAATAATCATACTATAACTTGTATATGACGTGCTCAGAGCGCTGGCACTGTTTTTGATACTATTTAACTTCTAGCATAAATTCATACATCAGAAATGTTCCATTTGGGGACACAAAAAATGAGGAATACTATGTCACAGGAATCAGTTGAACGTTTTTTGGGCCGGGTAATTACTGATGAACGGTTTAGAGATAGAGCAAAAAACTCGTTAGAGCAATTATGTGTAAGCGAAGGATACACTCTTTCAAAATCTGAAACAGAATACCTTGAAAATATTGACATAAGGGTATTCAGCATTGTGGCATTAACTCTGGATGATGCAATAAAACGCCACTAAGTATGAATACTTAAACCAGTCAATGAACTGCAAAATTGATTAAGGAAAACCTGTTTTTTTAAATATTGCATTCAAATCAAAAGGACCGTCAAGGTATGAAAAACCGCACTTCATTTCTATTTATTACAACTCTTGCTGGTTTTCTGACTCTCGCATGCTTTTCTATCATTCAGCGCAAGATTATGGGATTCAGCTTTACAGCTGATCCCAGGGCTTTTTTGGTTCCGATTATCTACGGTGGCACTATCGGCTTGATACTCGGCTTGCGCCAACTGCGCATTTGGAAAAATGAGGCCGAATTGCATTCTACGGTGGAAATCCTTCAAGAAAAGAGTGAAGAGTTGCAGGCCGCTGATGAGATGTTGCGTCAGCAAATAGATGAGTATGTTGAAATTCGTGATCGCTTGATGGCAAGCGAGAAACTCCTTCAGGATCAGAATAACGAACTGCTGGCTACCGAGGAGATGCTGCGCGTACAAATCGAAGAATATGAGACAAACCGCAAGTTACTGCAGGAATCCAATAAAAACCTTCAAACCTTTTTCGATCTTTCCCCTCTTCCAATAGTAATATCAAGATATCCCGGTGACCTTATTCGTGAGGTTAATCAAACGTTTATCTATGACTTTGGGTATCCTCAGAGTGACGTTGTCGGCAAAACGTGCAACGAACTTGGTTTATGGGACTATGGCGATATTAAAGACTCCTTTCACGAATCATTGCATGAACAGCAGGGCTTATCAGGGTTTGCAACACAGATGAAAAACTTTGGCGGAGAAAGCCTCTCGGTACTTTTGTACAGCAGTCTTATGGATTACGAAAATGAAAAATGTCAACTGTTCATGATTTTGGATGTCACCAAGCAAAAGCGGTTGGAAGATCAAATCCGGCAAACACAGAAGATGGATGTCATTGGGCAACTCGCTGGCGGAATTGCCCACGACTTCAATAACATGTTGAGTGCTATTTTGGGTTCATCAGAACTTATACAGAAATATGTAAAGGATAATTCTACAGCTCTGAAGCTTCTTGGTAACATTCAAAAGGCTGCTAATCGTTCGGCTGAATTGACTGGCCAGTTGCTGGCTTTCTCACGTAAAGGACAGAAGAGTAATGCTCAGATCTGCCTTCATGAGACAATCAAAGAAGCTGTGGCGCTGTTGGAGCGAACCGTTGACAAAAAAATAACCCTGAAGACAAAACTCATTGCAAAAGAGGCCATGGTAATCGGAGATGAGGCACTACTGGAAAATGCCTTGCTGAATCTGGGTGTTAACGCCAGAGATGCTATGCCTGATGGCGGTGTCATAACTTATAGTACCGCCAATGTTAATCTTGATTTTAATTACTGCGAATTAAGCCCGTTCAATATTTTGCCAGGCCCTTACATTGAAATATCAGTATCAGATACCGGAATCGGGATTGAAAAGGAAATATTTGAGCAAATATTCGAGCCATTTTTTACGACAAAAGAAGTTGGGAAAGGAACGGGACTGGGACTACCTGCTGTCTACGGTACTGTCACTGATCACAACGGCTGTATAAATATATTCAGTGAGCCCGGACTTGGATCAGTCTTTAAGCTGTATCTGCCACTATCAGGCGAGAAGAAAGTTGAGTCTGCATCGCCAGAGCCCTTAATTTCAGGTTCCGGAGGCATTCTGTTTGTGGATGATGAAGAAATAATGCGCGATGTGGCACAAGCAATGCTGGAGGATCTGGGGTATCAGGTATATCTGGCTGTGGATGGTGAAGATGCCCTCGTAGTTTACGCTCGAGAAGTGAATAATATTTCATTGGTGATTATGGATATGGTAATGCCGAAAATGGGCGGCAAGGAAACTCTTGTACAACTGATCAGGAATTTTCCCGCTGCCCGGGTTCTTATGTCATCTGGCTTCCATCAGGAAGGGACGGTTGAGGATTTATTACAGTTGGGTGCATGCGGATTCATCCAGAAACCGTACCGGAAGATTGAGCTATGCAAAGCTGTCGCTATGGCAAGAGGCGATAAAAAGCATATTTGCTCAGAAGAGGTAAATACATGAAGAAGTCTTTTTTTCTGATATTTATCGTCTTGATGGCAACAACTGCATATTGTGAGGATGCTGCGATTGACTGGAAAAAAAGAGCCGGATTTTCTGATACTCTGATTGGAGCTTATGAAGAGGGATATCGTAGCAGTGGCATCATACCGTATCGCAAAGACTCTCCTGCTCTACACTTTGAGCCTGCAGAAAAAGGGATAACGCTCCTGCCAAACGGTGAGTTTAATTCAGCAGCTATAGGTGGTTTCAGTTTTATACGCAAAGCTCCGCAGCTTATACCTGAAGGGGCACACTTGCTGGTTAGGAGCGGTTTCGGTTTTTTCGATACGTCACAGGCGTTGACATTGGTTTCTTTAGGAGCAAAAAAGTTTTCCGTCATGGGCGGCTATGGCTATCGCAGGGCGGATGTTGCTGAAATCGGAGCTGGAGGATTAAAGAGTGATGTATACCCATTAAACAGCACTGCTCGCTATCGCACTGACACTCGTGATGGATTGGCCTATGAGAGCCAGGCTGGATATCTGCGCCTTAACACAGCTCCGTTTGAACGTCTGTTGGTTGATATTTCGTGGCTGCGCACCGATGCTGAAAACATCCGATATTCGATGCTTAAGCTTGATTCAGTGTATGACACAAATAACGAGGTTGAGGCCACCGCAAATTTTAAAAAACCGATGCCGGGTATCAACGAAATCGTAATTGCCGTTTATTGGAGAGGCTATGGTGCCTTGTATGATGACCGGTTGCGGGAATCCGCCCGATTGCCAAACGGAATGTTACGAGAATTTTCAATGCAGAACTATGGAGAGCTTTACAGACACGGTGCTCGCGCCTCGGCCGCAATCCCTCTCTATGCGGGAGAAGTGGCCGTTGGTGCTGATTACGCTATCATGAATGTTGATGCCGTCAATCGTTCCAATAACGGCACGGTTCTTACCGAACGCTCACTGATTCCTGACGTAGATATCTCGTTCACTGCTGCCTATCTTAATTGGCGAAGTGACCCGAACAAATCGATTCGTCTTTCCTCCGGCATGCGCATAGATAGTGTTTCGGCTGACGCGCAAAAAGCTCCTGCAACAGCCGCTTCACATAAAACTGAACCTAGCGGCTGGCTTAAGGGTAGCTGGCAATCTGCGGACGGCTTTGATCTGTCGCTATCCTTCGGTTCAACGGTAAAGTTTCCCAACGCACAGGAGTTGTATATGGGTATCACAACTCCTTCTCCGCAGCTTGGCAGCCCTCTCCTTGCTCCTGCCCGTTCCTATCGCCCAGAGCTTTCGCTTGATTATCACAAGGATTTATTTGAACTTCACGGCTATCTATTCTGGTCACGTATTGCCGATTTCGTCACTATCTACCAGTTGAATTCAACAACAAAAAGTTTTCGAAATGTAGATGCAGAGCTTTGGGGTGCAGGATCTTCTGCCGGATTGAAGCTGCCAGCGAATATGAGCCTGAAACTGACACTTAATTATAGTCAGGGGGATGATCTTAGCTGGTCTCGACCACTGCCTGAGACACCGCCACTGACAGGTACTGCCACTATTAGATATGACAATAGTCGTACGTTTGTATCATTGACGGAGCGATTCTCTTCCAGGCAAAGACGTACAGATATAACGCTGGGAGAACAGCCAAATCCTTCATGGGCGGTCACGGATATAAAAGCTGGCTATCGTTTCAAGTGGCTGACGCTTACAACAGGGGTCGACAATGTTGCAGATGCCAGTTACAGCACTAATCTATTACATCTTCGAGATCCCCTTGCTACCGGCGTAAGAGTGCCGGAAGCAGGAAGATTTTTTTGGGGAATGGCAGAAATTCTTTTGTAGGTTGGAAATATAGATTCTGCGTGCAGTATCTAGAGGCAATATATTTTGTATTTGTAAACGTGCGAAATGAGATGAAGCAAATAGTGAGGTGGGTGTAATGCATGCCCAAAGATATATCAATTCATCGAATATAAATCACCAATCAAAGGAGACTGGTCATGTTTAACTACCGCAACGCAACTGTTTTTACAAAAATAATGGGGCTTTCTGTTGCAACCTGCCTAATTCTGTTTCTTGCTTCCTATCTATTGCTTCTGCCGTTTATTCGTGGACGGATTATGTCTGAAAAAGAAAATACCATCAAATTCTCGGTGCAGCAGGCAATCAGCATATTACCATCGTACCAGAAGCAGATTGATGACGGTTCTCTCACAAAAGAGGAGGCCCAGAAACGCGCAGCCATGCGCATCTCCAGCATTCGCTATGATGGCACTAACTATCTGTTTATTACGGATTTAACTCCCAAAATGATTATGCAGCCGATAAAGCCTGAGATGAATGACAAAGACATGAACGACTTGAAGGATGCTAATGGCAAAGCATTTTTAAAGGAACTGGCAAAGGCGTGCAGGGATAAGGGAAATGGATTTGTTGATTATGTCTGGCCTAGGGGAAAAGACACCAAGCCTGTAACTAAAAAGTCATATGGTGAAGTCTATCAACCGTGGGGCTGGATTATTGTTACAGGAATCTACGTTGATGATGTAGACGCGATTATGCTGAAAATTTCAATCTCAATAGCCGTAGCTCTGCTGGCTATTATGGCTCTGATAGTCAGTTTATCCTTGATAGTTTCCCGGTCAATTACAGTCCCGATCGGAGATGTTATTAAGATAGCCGGCCGAGTGGCAGAAGGAGACCTGACTGTTGCAATCGAGGCATCCAGCAATAATGAAATCGGGCATCTAATGGCAGCAATGAAAAATATGGCTGACAGTCAACGCACCATTATTAGCCAAATATCAAATACATCTAGCCAGGTAGCCGCTGCAGCCACCCAGCTTCATGCCACTGCCGAGCGAATCGCCACAGGCTCTGAAGAAGTTGCTGCTCAAGCGGCAACCATTGCAACCGCAGGCGAAGAAATGTCGGCCACATCTGGTGACATTGCCCAGAACTGCCAGATGGCGGCTGAAGGAGCCAAACAAGCTTCATATGCTGCCAGTGATGGTGCTGCAGTAGTGGAAAAAACCGTCACCGTCATGGGACAAATTGCCGCTAAAGTTCAGGAATCGGCAAAAACAGTTGAAAGTCTGGGGGAAAGAAGCGACCAGATCGGTGCCATCATCGGTACCATTGAAGACATCGCCGACCAGACCAACCTGTTGGCACTTAACGCTGCAATCGAAGCCGCCCGTGCCGGTGAACAGGGGCGTGGTTTTGCCGTTGTAGCCGATGAGGTTCGTGCCCTGGCAGAGCGCACCACACGCGCCACCAAGGAAATTGGTGAAATGATCAAAGCTATCCAGAAAGAAACCAAGGGTGCTGTCATTGCTATGGAACAGGGTGTTCAGCAGGTAGAAACCGGCAGCGAAGAAGCCGCAAAATCAGGGCAGGCTCTGCAGGATATTCTGCAGCAGATCAATAATGTTGCTATGCAGGTCAACCAGATAGCAACCGCAGCCGAAGAACAGACTGCGACAACCAGTGAAATATCCAGCAATATGATGCAGATTACCGAGGTTGTACAAACAACATCGCATGGTGCCCATGAATCTGCCACGGCAGCGGCTCAGTTGAGTGGCAATGCCGAGGAGTTACAGAGGCTGGTGAGACAATTTAAATTGTGACGAAGCTGGTAGAGATTAAATGCATATAGATGGTGGATTTACGCTTGGATGAAATGCAAGAATTTTGGAGACAGTCCTGATGAGATTTGAGTATTTGAATATTTCCACAGAGCAAGAAGATCATGAGGACATTTGCAACCTGCTTAATAAAATCGCGGAAACAGGGCGATCAGTTTCATGTGTGAACTATTATATGGAGATGCCTATTGTTTCAAAATCTAAGATAGTTGCGTCGGACCAGGGAGCTTTTGTTGTCTATCCAGCCGAGAACCAGCTGAAGGTAATGTCGGAGAAGTTGAAAACTATTATTAACGTTGACTCTGACAAATGCATTCTAGCGAACTGTCAGGCAATCAGCATGAAGACTAATGAAGCTGTCCTGTCCGGTTTTCGCTATATCTCGCTACATTGTGAGAACAGGGACGCGTGCAGGGTAAGGCTCATTAAGCCGATAAACGTAACGCTTGAAACGGAAAATGGGAAAATGGCCGGGGTACTCAAGGATATTTCTCTCAGCGGTTGCCGTGTTGCAACTTTTATGAGGACTCTTCAGCCTGGCGCTAATGTCAAGCTGATGCTCAAAATGTTTGATGCTGCGACATCCTCAGTAGTGGATATAGCTGCCAATGCTGTTCTGATGCGCATGGAAAGCGATAAGATGCCGATTGCATGTGGTTTCCGTTTTGAGCTGGATTCAATCACCGAGGAAAAGCTGGTTCATTTTATTAACCAGCGCCAAATGGAATTGATAAAATCACTCAAGGATAGCCTTACATAAAGTCTGGAACTATATTTTGGAACTATATCTGCAATCATTTGAATACTGATTAATAAATAGTGTGGCGAACATGATGGGCTTTTTGTGATGATTTTGGATATTGGATGGATGTTTTTCAGTGCTGAATGGGTTGTGGTATAATGCAACGAGATAAGAACAGCAGCAACGCCTCTCCCGTTTTTCAGCTAACGGCCATTTTCCGGTGCGACTAATGCCGGCAAAGTAGGTCGGGAGCTACGATCAGCTTGGGGATGATTTATAAAAATTCTGAGGGTGATTTTGCATGAAATATAGAATCCCGATTATGTTTGCCATGATTGCCGCAGGGCTAGTTGGCAACTATTATAAATATACGATTTTCCTCAATATAGACTTCCTTTTCGGTAGCATTTTTGCCATGCTGGCACTGCAATTTTTGGGGCTTAGCCGAGGTATAATTGCTGGTGCGGCCATTGCCGGGTACACATACGTTCTTTGGAATCACCCATACGCAATTGTAATTATGACAGCTGAAGTCGCTGTTGTCGGTTGGCTCACAAGCCGCCGCAGGATTAGTCTGGTAGTTGCGGACACAATTTATTGGCTGTTTGTCGGCATGCCACTGGTTTATCTGTTCTATCATCTTGTCATGCATGCTTCTTTCAGCAGCGTCACAATAACAATGACCAAGCAGGCGATGAATGGTATCACCAATGCCCTGATTGCCCGTTTGATATTTACCGCAGTGGTGTTTCGCAACCGCTCCCAAAACATATCGCTACGTGAAATAATATCGAACATGCTGATCTTCTTCATACTGCTACAAGGCTTGTTAATGCTTGCGTCCAGCAGTCGTCAGGATTTTAATAGAACTGATAACCATATCCGCACAAACCTGTCTCAAGCCAGTCTACGCCTGCATCACTATGTGGATGTCTGGATGGAGAACAATGCTAAGGCAATAGTTAATCTGGCAGAGATAGCCGTTTCAAAAACGCCGCAACAGATGCAGCCATTTTTAGAAATCACAAAGAAGTCAAATAGTAACTTCCTGCGGCTCGGCATAATGGATAAAGGTGCCACTTCCGTCGCTTACTTCCCGCTGTTAGACGAGCTTGGACAGCACAATATCGGCAGAAACTTTGCCGACCGGCCATTTATTCCTCTACTAAAACAGTCGCTTAAGCCCATGCTTTCGGAAGTGGTTATGGGCAAAATCAACCCCCGCAAACCGATAGTTTCTGTACTTGCCCCGCTGGTTGTTAACGGAGAATACAATGGCTATGTAATCGGAGTTTTGAACCTTGAACAGATCCGGGAGCAGCTTGATAAGAGTCTTGCTGAAAATGCAACGCTTTACACTTTGCAGGACAAAAACGGCAACGTTATTTTGAGCAACCGCGCTGATCAAGCCGTGATGAAGGTGTTTGAGCGGGGCAAAGGGACGCTGAACCGGCTTAGCGGTACAATCAGTCAGTGGATTCCGGTGCTTCCACCAAACACTCCTGCATCGGAACGCTGGAAAAAATCTTTATATGTTGCAGAAACCAATTTTGGCGGTATGGCAGAATGGAAACTTGTACTGGAACAACCGGTAGCTCCCTTCCAGAAAGCCCTTTTTGAAAATTACACCGGTAAGTTGATCATGCAGTTTTTAATTTTGCTCATGGTACTGCTTATGGCGGAATTGCTCAGTCGCCGGTCTATAACTGCACTTGATAAGCTCCGCACAATCTCTAGAGCGCTTCCTGATAAACTTGCTGCAGGTAGTAATAATATTATCTGGCCTGAAAGCAATGTGCTTGAAGTCAATCACCTGATTGAAAATTTCAGGGAGACGTCTGACTCACTGGCAAGGCAGTTCAGTGAAGCCTTGTACGTTAACGAATCGCTGGAAATACGTGTTGAAGAGCGGACTCTTGAGCTAATAAGCAGCGAGAGCAAGTTTCGCGTGCTTGTATCTTCAGTGCCTGTTGGCATTTATCAAACTGATAACCATGGTAATTGTATCTACGTGAACAAAAAATGGTGTGAGCTGACCGGCCTTACTGAAGAGGAAGCGATGGGGGATGGCTGGATGAATGCTCTTCACCCTGAAGACCGCCAAGCATTGCTTGACGAGTGGAATTCTTCGGTCAGAGAAGAAAGGCCGTTCCAATCGGAGTTCCGGTTTTTAACACCACAAGGTTACGAGAACTGGGTTGCCGGTACCGCATCATCAATACCTTCAGAACACGGTGAAATATCCGGTTTTATTGGCAGTGTCACCAACATCTCTGAACGCAAATATATGGAAAACGCGCTTATAGAAAGCAGAGCAAATCTGCAGACGATTTTTGATGCCGAACCTGAATGTATAAAGATACTCAATGCAGAAGGCCAGCTCTTGCTGATGAACCCTGCTGGTCTGGCCATGATGGATGCCGAAACTCTTGAGCAGGTAGTCGGTCAACCAATGCTTGACGCTGTAGCGCCTGAATACCGCTCAGCGTTTACGGATATGCACAAACGCGTGATTGCCGGCGAAACAATGCAAATGGCATTTCAAATTATTGGTCTTAAAGGCAGTCGGCGCTGGATGGAGACTCATGCTGTGCCAATGCAATATCAAGGCGCGAGAGCGTTTCTGGCTGTTACCAGAGACATAACCGAGCGCATGAGAAGTGAATCCAGATTTCAGATGCTTTTTAATATGATGCCGATTCCACTCGCAATGTCTGACAGCTCCGGAAATATTATCTATCAGAATCAGAGTTTTACCGACACCTTTGGCTATTTATTGTCTGAAATACCAACTATAGAAGCCTGGATGATGAAGGCATACCCGGATAACGGCTATAGAGCCAGAGTGATAGCCCAGTGGAGCCAGTCAGTACATGAAGCACAGGAGAACCGAACGTCAATAATATTACCCAGAGATTATAATATTACATGCAAAGACGGATCAGCTCGGACGGCAGTTATTTCTGGTGCCGATCTTGGTGATGGCAATCAGTTGGTCATTTTTGTTGATATTTCCGAGCGGAAAAAAATGGAAGACGAGCTATTGGTTGCGAAAGTTGCCGCTGAAATTGCCAACAAGGCCAAGAGCGAATTTCTAGCCAACATGAGCCATGAAATTCGTACCCCCATGAATGGTGTCATCGGTATGGCGCAGCTACTTACCATGACGGATCTTACCCAGGAGCAAAAAGAGTATGTTGAAGTATTAAAAAAGTCTGGCAATAACCTGCTGTTGCTTATTAACGATATTTTGGATCTTTCCAAAATCGAAGCACAAATGATCAAGTTGGAACCAGGGAACTTTAGCCTGAAACATTGTATCAATGAAGTAGTATGGGCGCAAAAAGCTGTCATTGATTCAAAAGGTTTTGCGCTTGAAGTTGCCATTTCGGACAACATTCCAAGTGTTTTGGTAGGTGACCAATTACGCATCAAGCAGATTTTAGTCAACCTTGTTGGTAATGCCATTAAATTCACTCAGAAAGGGAGTATTTCGATCTCAGCAACTCTTCTCCAGCAGCACAGTTCTAAGGCATTGATAGAGCTTACAGTTCAGGATACGGGTATTGGCATATCTCCTGAGTCTGTTGATAAAATATTCAAGCCCTTTGTCCAGGAAAACGGTTCTACGACCAGGCAGTATGGTGGAACCGGTCTTGGGCTTACTATTAGTCATCGCCTGGCAGAACTTATGGGGGGAAGTATTTCTGTGGAAAGTACACAAGGCGTTGGCAGCTGCTTTAAGGTGTTACTACCGTTAATAATTGCCCAGGAGCATAGCTCAATTTCAGAATCGTCAAAGGGGACTGTTGAAATGCAGGCAGGCATTCCTTTAAGGATTCTTATCGTCGAAGACAACCCAATAAATATTTCATTCGGGTCTTCGCTACTACAAAAACTTGGGCATCAATTTAAAATAGCCGAAAATGGCGTAGAATGTCTTTCGGTGCTGGAACGTGAGAGCTTTGATCTGGTCTTGATGGATATTCAACTGCCTGTCATGAACGGCGAAGAGGCCTTAATAGAAATCCGCAGAAAAGAGAATGGCACTTCAAATCACCTGCCAGTTATTGCGTTGACAGCATACTCTATGCGTGGTGAGAAAGAGCGCTTTCTAAGTGAAGGCTTTGACGGATATGTGTCAAAACCGATGGTTGTTGAGGAATTGATCAAGGAAATGAACAGGGTGCTTGGTATGAAAAATTAAGTTAATCACTCTGACGTATTGGGCCAAAGTGACACTCTATAAAGAATCAAAACAGTTCAAAAACACTATGTCATATTCCAGATCATCATCTCGAAAATATCCTTCCAGCTTTTCCCGATTTCATTGACGACTGTTGGCTCGAATCCACAATGCATCATGCACTGAGCGCAACGAGAATCCTTTCCTACCCCGTATTTCTCCCAATCTGTATATGCCATCATCTCAGAAAAAGTGGGATAATGCGAGTCCGTTATAAGATAACACGGTGCTTTCCAGCCACGTGGGTTTCTCGTGGGATTGCCCCAAGGAGTGCATTCCAGTTTCTTTTCGCCTTTCAGAAAACGCAGATACATGGGCGTAGAAAAAAACCGGTGCTTTTTGCTCATTTCATATACTTCGCTAAATTTTTTCTCAATTTCACGTCGCTCAAGAAAAAGTTTTTCACCGACAGCTTCATAACCGAATCCTGGAGCCACAAGTACGCCATCTACTCCGATTTCCTCAAGTTTACTGAATAGCATTTCAATTTCTACGAGATCTGTTTCTTTGAAAATCGTAGTATTTGTACAGACCCTGAAACCAAGTTGTTTAGCTTTAGATATGGCGGCAAGTGCAATTTTAAAGGCACCTTTCCGCTCCAGGATACGATCATGGGTATCTTCCAGTCCGTCAATATGGATATTCAGAGTAAAATTCGGATGAGGTTTCAGTGAATCAAGAGCCATTTCCAGCAAAATACCGTTGGTGCAGAAATATATATGCTTGCCTCTTTGCAGGACACCTTCAACAAGCTCAAATATCGGCGGGTAGAGAAATGGCTCACCACCGGTTATAGTAACAACTGGGGCAGGACATTCATCAACAGATCTAAAACATTCTTCAAGTGTCATCATCTCTTGAATCGTATCAGCATATTCGCGGATTCTACCGCAACCTGAACAAGCAAGATTGCATAAATGAGTTGGTTCAAGCATTAAAACTAACGGATATTTTTGTACTTTTCTGATTTTATTGCTGATTATGTATTTGGTAAGATCAAAATTGAGGCGAAAGGGAAAACGCATTGATTACATCCTTCGGAGCGTCTAACGCTCCCACATTTCCTTCTTATCTTTACCAAGGTAAGCACGTTTTACCTCCGCATTCTCCAACAGTTCGTCAGCAGATCCTTCCAGTATTACTTTGCCGGTTTCCATAACATAACCACGATCGGCAAGTTTAAGGGCTGCTTTGGCATTCTGCTCAACCAGCAGAATAGTGACGCCGTTCTCCTGTCTCAAACGCTCCAGTACTCTAAAAATTTCCTGTACTACAAGAGGTGCAAGCCCCATAGAGGGTTCATCAAGAAGCAACATTTTGGGATTTGCCATCAACGCCCGTCCAATTGCCAGCATCTGTTGCTCGCCACCTGACATTGTTCCCGCCAACTGTTTGCGACGCTCTTCAAGTCGCGGAAAAAGGGTAAAGACTTTATCCATATCTTTGTGGATTGAAGCCTTGCTTTCTCTGTTTCGATAGCGAAGATACGCACCAAGCTCCAGATTATCCTCTACAGAAAGGGGTTTAAATACCTGCCGCCCTTCAGGAACCTGCGATATTCCTTGTTGAACAACTCTGTCAGGAGAAATGGAAGTTATAGGCTCCTTACGAAACAGTATTTCACCTACAGATGCAGGTGTAACTCCGGAAATGGTATTAAGAATAGTAGTTTTTCCTGCACCATTTGCTCCAATCAAAGTGACAATTTCACCCTCTCCCAAATGAAGCGACACATTTTTTAATGCGTGAACTTTCCCGTAATATGTATTAATGTTTTTGAGACGAAGCATCAGTCGTCGTCCCCCAGATATGCGGCAATTACTTCTGAACTCTCCTGAATTTCTCGTGGAGTTCCTTCGGCTAGCTTTTTACCCAGATTCAGTACAATAATTCGATCACAAATATCCATAACAAGCTCCATGTCATGTTCAACCAGTACAACTGTTATATCCAGGTCACGGATTCTTTTTATCAACTGTGCAAGAGCAACGGTCTCCTGGCTGTTAAGACCGGCAGCAGGCTCGTCCATCAGGATGATTCGCGGTTCAATGGCAAGTGCCCTGGCAATTTCCAGAAGACGTCCTTTGCCGAAGGGGAGACTTCCGGCAGCGTGATCTGCAAGATTGGCAATTCCACAAAACTCCAGCCATTTCATAGCACCATCATGTATGCCCCGCTCTTCAGAAATACTCCACGGCATTTTAAGAGCACAGGCAAGCAGGCCACTGGTACTTTTCGTATGCATGCCAACCATTACATTTTCAAATACCGTCATTCCTCCGAACAGTTCAATATTCTGAAATGTCCGAACCATAGCAAGCCTTGCCAATCGTTCGGGGGGCAAACCGGAGACATCCTTCCCTTCAAGGGTCACCTTTCCTAGCGTTTGACGATATATGCCGGTGATGATGTTAAACAAGGTTGTTTTACCTGCACCGTTTGGACCGATAACACCAGTTATATCCCCTTTATTTATTATAAAAGAGACATCCTCAAGCGCCGTCACACCTCCAAATATTTGTGTAATTCCAATTACTTCAAGCATTGTCGGTTTCCCCTTTTTGCTTGAACAGTTTGAAAAACAGGGTAGGAATTCCACGAACAAGCCCCCCCGGCATAAACATAACCATTATCATCAAAAGAGCACCATAAATGATGATGTCATAATCATTTGCTCCGCGAAGAAACTCTGGAAGCAGTGTTAGAAGAGCCGCGCCGAGAAAAGAGCCGTATATGCTCCCAAGGCCGCCAATTACTACCATTGTCAGCAATTCAATCGAAAAGTTGAATCCAAAAGATGCCGGTGATAGAAAAGTCATAGTATGAGCATATAAACTACCTGCCAGAGATGAAATAACTGCAGATAAGGCAAAGATCTGAACTTTCAGAATTCGCGAGTTAACGCCAAGAACCTGTGCAGCAACCTCTGAATCATGCACAGCGCGCAATGCGCGACCGACTCGTGAATTAGCGAGGTTTATAGAGAACAACATGACAGCAAGCGTAAATCCCCATATGAGGTAATAATTTTTTACATCAGAGTCAAAAGAGATTCCGGCAATATTCAGGTTAGGTATGGATGATAAACCTGAAGGACCGCCAGTTAGTTCAACCGTCTCATTGAATACAATGAAAATGATAATGCCAAGCCCGAGCGTTGCCATCGCAAGATAATGCCCTTTGAGCTTTAATACAGGAAAGCCAATAATACCGGCGAGACAACCAACCACTATCGCAGCAACTGGCATTGCGATCCAAGGATTCAGACTATAGGAGGTTGAAAGTATTCCGGAGATATATGCGCCAAGCCCAAAGAAACCAGCATGACCCAGGGAAATTTGTCCTGCATAGCCTAGCAGCAGATTCAGGGCGATTGCCAGCATAGTATTTATACCGACAAAGACGAGAACATTCATCAGATAGCCACCGGCAAATATTTGAGGCGCAAGCATAATCAGAATTGAAAAACAGATAAAAAGGAGAAGTTCACGTTTCATTTATCAGACACGCTCCGAATCAGCTTTACCGAAGAGTCCCTGAGGTCTGATAAACAGGATCAGAAGCAGAATGATAAAAGCAATAGCATCTTTGTATCCTGAAGAAATCAAACCTGCTCCAAGCGATTCCAGAACACCAAGAATAAGACCACCGATAACTGTAGAAATTCCACTGCTCATCCCGCCGATAATTGCTGCACAAAATCCCTTCAATCCCAGCATGACACCGACATCATATGCGGTCATGGTTAAAGGGGCAACAATTATACCGGCAACTGCCCCCATGGCGGAGCTGATGATGAAGGAGAAGAGAACCATACGTCGGACATCAATTCCGACCAGACCGGCAGCGCGGCGGTTATAGGAACATGCGCGCATCGCCTTACCGCTTATCGTGTGATAAAAATATATCTTGTTGATGAAAATAATCAGAACAGTTATTGCCAGTATCCATAGATGCTGTGGCAGAATAGTAGCGCCACCGATTTCTATAGGGGTATCACCGGAAAATGGAGGAATTGCATGAGTATCTTTCCCCCATACGAGCATAGCTAATCCGCGAATCAAAATGCTTCCACCGATAGTTATGATTACAAGATTGATAGGAGTCGGCTGGCGGAGTGGACGAATAGCAAGGCGTTCAAACAGAAGGCCCACCACGGTTGACACAGCAATGGCACAGGGAATTGCCGCCCACAGCGGGAGTTGCAGGAGGTCAAGACAT
>CAJBRY010000022.1 GCA_903958085.1 uncultured Geobacteraceae bacterium | reverse complement strand
GCAAGGGGGTATTTCCATAGCTGAATTGTTTAGAAACCGTAGCAGCTATGCCAATAAAAAGATCAAAGTAAAAGGAAAAGTTGCAAAAGTAAACAATGAGGTAATGGCCAGAAACTGGGTTCATCTGCAGGATGGGACCAATGATTCGGGAAATTTTGATCTGACGGTTACCACGTTGGAATTTGTTAAGATAGATGATATCGTAGAATTTGAAGGAGTCATTACTCAAGTTTCGCAGGTCCAAACCTGCCTAAATAGTTAATAAAAATGTTAAAAAAAGTAGCATGTATTTTTGTTTATTCCGCTAATATTCAACATATTAGTGGTACTTATAACAAACTAAAAACATGCTACGGAATAAAAGTACAAAACTTTTTTCAGAGATCGCTGACTTTTTCACCTCAAGTGAAAAAGCAATCTTGAAAATTATTGAACTATACCAAAAGATGGGCATCAGCAGTTATCATATCGGAGTCAAGGACCACGCACAAGGAATTTACCGGAAGATGGATATCCTGCTTGCACTGCTTTTAAGCCCGATAGCCAATACCGGCCAGCAAAAAAACAACCAAACGACCGATTGGATCAAGCAAACTCTGACAGCCGACAAAGATGTACTGTATCGGTTTATTAACGACAGTCGGTTACGGTGGAGAAGTATTACATATGGAATTAGCAGTAAATTAATTAGTTGCATTGAAATCAAGAAACCATCTGACGCATGTCTGATTCTGGATGATACCGATTTTAGGAAGACCGGTATTACCATGGAGTTGGTCAGTCGTGTCTGGTCGCATGTTGATAACAAGGCAGTTCTGGGCTTCAAGGGGTTGTTTCTGGGATGGTGTGATGAAAAGAGCTTTATGGCTTTGGATTTTTCCATGCACCGTGAAAAAGGCAAAAATGAGAAGTTCCCATTTGGTCTTAAGCCGAAGCAACTGGAAAACCAGTACCATAAGGATCGTGCATCAAACAGTGCAGGTGCCAAGCGAGTAAAGGAAGCCGACCAAAAGAAAACCGATGTTGGCATGAGCATGATCCGTAAGGCCCTGTTAAGAGGCGTTCCTTTTGGCTATGTCCTTGCGGATAGTTGGTTCATGAGTGGTAAGATGATCTCGTTCATTCTGAGCCTACCGGGCAAACACTTTTTGGGAATGGGTAAATGGAATGGAACCAAGTATAAGTTTCAGGATAAGGATGTTACAGCTAAGGACCTTTGTGATAAGCTATCGCGAAAGAAAAAGGGAAAGTGGAATCGCTCTTTGCACATGACCTGTATTCAGGTTAACGTTTATTTGCAGGAAGTCCCGGTTTGCTTGTTCTACTACCGTAACTCCCGCAAAGGGCCTTGGCACTTTTTGGTCAGTACCAATTCGGACCTGACTCCATTGAAAGCCTACCAATTATATGCAAGACGTTGGAATATAGAAATTTACTTCAAAGAAGTTCGTCAGCTCTTTGGAATGGATGATTGTCATTCCCGCGATTTTGATGCGTTGATTGCACGCACCTCTGTTTCCATGATTGCCTATAACATGTTCAGTATTGCCAAACGGCTGAATAACTATGAGACCATGGGCGATTTATTCCGCGAAATCGCCGGTCAAATGACCGAGCTGTCTTTGTCTGATCGAATCTGGACCGTTATCCTGGAACTATTGGAATTTGTCTCCGAAACATTGGATATTGATTTTGCTTCCCTTATCCAGAGCCTGATGCAGAAGGGTGACCCTAATTCAAAACTACTGAAAATCATTAACTATTCCAGCGCCATTGGGGCTTAACAGAGACATGCGAAACTTAAGGAGTCATTATCCTGAACAAGGATTTTGGAGCCGGATATGTTTATGATTTGGTTATGGAAGAGGGGAAGGTTGTAAAATCT
>CAJBRY010000021.1 GCA_903958085.1 uncultured Geobacteraceae bacterium | reverse complement strand
AGCATACTGTAAACCTCATCCCGATTGTATTCCCGGTGAATATGTGCGGATTGCCGTCAGCGATACCGGCATGGGGATCGATAAAAATATGCTGAATCTGATATTTGAACCCTTTTTTACCACCAAGGAAATTGGAAAAGGTACTGGTCTCGGGCTGGCTACGGTTTATGGTATTGTCAAGCAGAATGACGGTTTTATCTATGTTTACAGCGAACCGGGACAGGGAACGACATTTCGCATCTATCTGCCCCGGACAGAGGGTAATATGGCAGAGACAGATACGAGCGCCGCCAAACAGAGAATAACCGATGGAACAGAGACGATTCTATTGGTGGAAGACGATGAATCCATTCTTGACATCGGAAAAGTTGTTCTGGAACGTTTTGGATATAGGGTGTTGGCGGCTCACAACCCAAACAGTGCGCTGACGCTGGTAAATAACTATCCTGGCCGGATTCATCTGTTGATTACGGATGTGATCATGCCGGAAATGAATGGTCAGGAACTGGGGCGCCGGCTGCATGGCAGCCATCCTGAACTTAAGGTGATTTTTATATCCGGATATACAGCCAATGTCATTGCCCACCATGGGGTCCTCAATAAGGGCATAAACTTTCTGCAGAAACCCTTTTCCGTGTTGACTTTGGTTGAAAAAGTGCGTGAAGTTCTGGAAGAAGATTTAAAACAACCGATTCGTTCTAACATATGAAACTACCAAGGAACCGGAATCGATCAAATGCTGCTGGCGACAGGATAAGAAACTGAAAGGCTTCAAGGGGTGCTGGAGCAGGAATGGTGAATGATCGAATGACTTCAAATTTTATTCAAATGCAGATGGACTTCATCTTTTTTTTCTACGGGCTTGGCTTCATTCTTCTGGCGGCTGCCGCAGTTGGTTTGACCCGAACGGATAAAAAGCTTCTGCACTGGAATTGGCTATGCCTGTTCGGGCTGTCGCACGGGATTAACGAATGGTTCGATCTGCTTGCTTTAAGCCTGAAGGACAGCCCGTCCTTTTCCGTTGTGAGGTTGATCATTCTGACCGTATCTTTTCTGTTCCTGGTCGAATTTGGCCGAACGGGCTCCTTTGCGATACGCAAGAAAGGACTTGGGCGGTGGATCTTTATTCCCTTGCTGCTGCTTGCCGGAATCGGGGCTCTTTCAGGCATGTCCGGACTGAACGCTGCCGTCAGATATACGCTTGGGCTTGCCGGTAGCCTGTGGGCAGCACTGGCGCTGTGGCGACTGCGGCAAAACAGGCATCCAGAAAGCCAATCCCTTCTATTCGCCGCTATTTCCATGGTTCTCTATGGGCTGTCTTCCGGTGTCGTGGTTCCTCAGGCGCCCTTCTTTCCTGCCAATTTTTTAAATCAAGCTTCTTTTCTATATTTCACCGGCTTTCCCATCCAGTTGTTCCGGGGGGTACTGGCCTGCACTGTGGCCGCTGCCATCTGGAAATACTACAGCATGCAGCGAAGGGCTGCCATAAAGGGAGGCAGCTCTTCTGCATCACACCGCTACGAGAGTTGGACGATTGCAGCCATTGTCGCAGTCCTTGCCGCCGGCTGGATCATGACGGGTTTATTCGGAGAATTCGGGCGGCAGCGCGATAGGGTGCAATATACATCCGATCTTACGCTTTTACAAAGGACGTTTGAAGGGTATGTGGAAACAGCCAATGGTTTGGTTCAGACCATGGTGAGCTCCCAGAGCCTCAGCTCCTTATGGATTGGCGGTCCGCCGGATATTTCCGCAATCAACTCGACCCTTGACCGGTACGCCAGAATCATACCGGATTCCATTTGCTATGTGCTGGATTCAACCGGAACAACCCTGGCATCCTCCAACCGCGACACCTCATCCAGTTTTGTGGGGCATTGCTATGCTGTTCGTCCTTATTTCAAGGAGGCGATGGAAGGCGTGCAGGGTCACTCCGTGGCGGTAGGGCTGACAACAAAGGAACCAGGATATTTCACAAGCTATCCGGTAAAGGATGCCTTCGACGGGATTGTCGGCGTGGCCGTGGTGAAGGTCAACCTCAACAAGATGTTTTCTTTGCCCCTTTTAGAGAATTACGGTTTTCTGGTTGACGCCAACGGGATTATCCTCTCTTCGACAGCCCCCGGCTTTGTTCTGAACGCACTGCGGCCCATCGACGAGGACGTCCGGCTCGGATTAATCCAATCAAAGCAATTTCCTGAAATTTCTGAATCGTCGGTGCTGCCTGCCAATTCCCTGCCGGGAACATTTTTCACTTTACATGGAAAGGTTCTGCAGAGCTTTGAGCAAAAGACTTCAGTCGAAGGCCTTTCCTTTGTGGTGCTGGGTTCCATGGACTCGTGGAAAATGGCGCGTTTGGTGGGCATTCTCATCTCTTTGCTGGCAGCCGTACTGCTTGTGGTATTCTTTGTTGTCAATCAACGAAACAGAGAGGCGTCGGAACGCCTGACCATATCGGAGAGGCTCTACCGCACGCTGGTCGAAGGCTCGCCTAACTGGATCGGCCTTTTTGACCAGGATGGACGCTGTGTTGCCGTCAACCGAAATGGACTTACGGCCATGGGCAGAACTGAGGATGAAATTCTTGGAAATCAGTTTAACGACATCTGGTCGCTGGAGACCGTCCCAATTCTTAAAGACCTTGTCAACCGGGTACGTTGCGGCAATCGGGTTACAGTCGAAGCGGATCAGCTCCGGACAGATGGTTCTTCTATGACGTGGTTCATGGTGCTGAATCCTGTCTGTGAACAAGACGGCATTGTCCGCTCTTTCGTGGCGATAGCCAGTGATATCACCGAGCGCAAATTGGCGGAAAAGGCGCTTCAAGAACTTTCGTCTCACCATGAAGCACTGCTTGCCGCTATTCCGGATATTGTCATGGAAATGGATTCCAGCAAGGTCTATACCTGGGCAAACCAAGTCGGCCTGGATTTCTTTGGCAAGGACGTGACCGGCAAGGAGGCTGCTTATTACTTTGAAGGAGAACAGGACACTTATGATGTGGTAGATCCGCTCTTCCGAGGGGAAGAAGACGTTATTTATGTTAGAAGTTGGCAACGAAGAAGAGACGGGCAGAAGCGTTTGCTCGCCTGGTTGTACCGGGCACTCAAGGATTCGACCGGAAACGTCACCGGCGCGATCTCCACAGCCCGCGATATCACGAAGCGCAAATTGGCAGAGGATGCCATTGTCAGAGAAAGAAACCTTTCCGACAATATCATCAATTCTATGCCCGGAATTTT
>CAJBRY010000020.1 GCA_903958085.1 uncultured Geobacteraceae bacterium | reverse complement strand
GTGTTTCTCGTAGCGGATTTTTTCCTCGTTGGGACCGGGGAGAAATATTTTGGGCCGAAATATAGCCAGACAGTTTTTGCAAAGAAGAAATGAATCTTTGTAAAACGGATCACCTGCGCTGTGGCAGAGAGGGCAGGGAGTTATTTTTTTTCACTGTTGTCCGGTAAAAAATTAAAAAGAGGGTTGGCCGGTTAAGACCAACCCAGAAGGTTATCTTTGAAGTTACGACACAACAATGGATAACCATGAGTAAAAGTACAAATTTTACCGGACAGCCGATTCTTAATCAACTATTATTGTTTTTAGATAAGGGAAAGATTAGAAAAATAGTTATGCAACACCAGTCAGATAGGTATGTTAAGAAGTTTTCCACCTACAATCATGTGGTAGTCATGCTATTTTTGGCTTTCGAAGGCTATCATTCAATCAGAGAAGTGGTTTTAGGATTACTGGCCAACGCACATAAACTTTCTCATTTGGGATTATCCTATGTAGTAAGGCGCAGTACTTTTTCAGAAGCCAATCAGCGGCGTAACAGTAATGTATTCGGTGATATCTATATGAGTGTTTATCGTAAATATGCATCAAGTTTAGCGGACAGCCGGTTGAGCGATACTGATATGAAGCGTCTTTACATAATGGATTCAACGACTATCGGTTTGTTTAAAGATATTTTGAAAGGTGTTGGCCGTAACCCAAAAGAAGGCAAGAAAAAAGGTGGAATAAAAGCACACACCATAATAAAAGCCGATGAGAATGTTCCTTTTTTGATTCGATACAGCGAGGCTGTCCGTCATGATCACTCTTTTTTGAAAGAAGTTCATCATTTACCCAAAGGTTCGATTATTACCTTCGATAAAGGATATGTCGATTATGCGCAATACGAGAGGTTTACAGAATGTTCGATTTGGTATGTAACAAGATTGAAGGACAATGCTCTTTATGAAGCCCGCAAGGAATATGATATACCGGATGATGCTGATTCAGGTGTACTTAAAGACGAAGAAGTAATCCTTTATTATGGACAGAACAAAAAAGAAGAACATAGGGCAAGGCGTATCGCTTACTGGGATAGTGAAAACAATCGCTTATTTGAGTTTATCTCCAATAACTTTGAGCTTTCAGCCGAAAAGATAGCATTGATTTACAAGCGCAGATGGCAGATAGAGCTATTATTTAAGCAACTCAAGCAGAACTTTCCGCTAAAATATTTCGTGGGGGACAATGAGAATGCAATAGAAATACAAATATGGGCTGCCATGCTTGCCAACTTGCTAATAACACTAATAAAGAGCAGAATCAGACATCCATGGGCTTTTTCAAACTTGGTATCCATTATCAGACAGCAACTAATGAATTATATCAATATATTCAGCTTTTTAGAAGACCCGGAAGGAAGTTGGCGAAAAATAATCAAGGAGGATGAACTTGAATATCAAAATTCGTTATTCCCGCAAATGCAGAGGGCTTACTTTTGAAAAGCTAAAAGAGCATAGCTGATTATCAGACAACTAAAAAGAAAAAATAACTATTTTCCGGTTTTACCGGACAACAATGATTGGTTTTCAAAGAATAGCAATCCATAAACGTGGTTATGGCAAACATGGCTACACAACCCTGCCGGAACATATGCCTGAAAGACATCAAAAATACAATGAAACTCTTGGCTGGGATG
>CAJBRY010000019.1 GCA_903958085.1 uncultured Geobacteraceae bacterium | reverse complement strand
TGTTTTTCTATAACCTGGCATGGATGCTGCAAATAGCAAAAGAAAGAGCGAGGTCAAAACGAAATAAATAGAGCTCGTACAAAATAAAATATATTTATATCGAAAGGAGGTTTAGGAGACATAAAGAATATTTTTAAAAGGGGGTGATGCCAAGGACTTGATGAAAATTAAATCAAGCCGATGATAAAATAAGAATAGCGTACGATATCCAAAGAAGAGCAAGTGTGGTTTGTAACAGTAAACAGAAAGTAAACGCGAAGGAAGGCTGCGCTTGAAAAGCAGCGGAAAAGCTAAACGCAATGGCCCGCCTCTTGCAAATGCAGGAGGCGGGCGAAAGGAATGAAGATGAAAAGAAGGAATCAGATAAAGAAAAAAGAAATTGGGTTAATTTTCTTGCTTGTAGTTATCAGTCTTTTTATTTCATCTATTCAGACCTATGCAGCAGCACAGGAAAATGAATTTGAAGGGATGGACAACATTAATGTCCAACCATCTCCTGACCAACATTCCCAAAAACAAAAGCAGCACACAGACCCATTCACAATGGCAATTATCGGCATATCGTTTGGTTGTATGATGATTGCATCATCTCTCCACTGGAACATGACCCAGCGAAAAGAGCTTGAGACTCAGATAAACACACTCGACTCCTTCCTGGAGAGCACCTGCGCCGTTCAATGCAACATTAAAGGATGTCATGGTGATGACCAAATGATGGATGCTGTTGAGGACATCAAAAAAAGAAGGGATGAAAAAATCGAGGGATACCAGAATCATAAAGATATTGCAGTACGAAGTATTTCAGACATTGAAAATGAAATCATGAGGATATGGGGATAGTATGAATTCAATAAATATCATTATTCAAAATCTAACCCGCTATTACCAGAAGCGCCGACTCAAAAGACTTGTCCATCAGCTACCCGCTGATGTGCAATCGACCGTTTTACATAAACTGCTCAGTATAATGGACATCCCCGATCGTCTGAGAAAGGTTAATCTTACGCGGGAAATATTCCGCCCATATAAAGAATTACTTGAACCAGCTTATGAGAAAAAGATATCTGACTGCCGTATGGAGTCTTCAGCAATGCTGGAGAAGGTTCAGGCTAACGTCCTTGCGCCGAATTTTCCAATTACCCATGTTGAAATCAATCACACTTTGCTCGATCGCAAAGTAAAAGCAAAGTTGACATTGCAAACATTGGAAGAAGAGGTGCTGGCTATTCCCCGGACAAACAAGATGCACCTGTTTGCAGCTGGATTCGGGATATTGCTATCCGTTATGGCTAAGTTTATGACGATTAATATGAAGCTCGGCAATGACTGGATTGGCGGCAACGAAATACTTTCTACTGCCGGTAACATATTCGTCTCGCTGATGTTAATCGTTTTTGAGGCCATTGGTCTTTACATCCTATTGCACTTCATGCCGAGGAAAACCGGGAATGGTCTTGCCCGATTTTTCGGCATCATCGGTGCGATTCTGATTGTGTTAAGTGTATGCACTATAATATTTTCAAGAGCGGAAATTGGATCGAACGCGACAACAACGATCCAGGATGTTGGAAAGGTCGAATAAAATGACAACAGTGAATCATGTAAATACGCAAGACGAGATTTATGAAAGCACGCGCAATGAAATCCTGTGCATGGATATTATGAAGACGCTGAGGCCTACCGTCGAACAGTATGCTATGGAGGTTCGACGCTTCAGCCACACCCTAATGATCAGAGGATTTGATCGCCATATGATAGGCGATAGTGTCGCCGTATTTTTGACAGAAATATATAGCTTGATTGCTATGGTAGATGATTACCTGGAAGCTTTAGACTCACCGGAGTCAAGACTCATTGAAAACGAAATGAAGTCGATTAAGACATCAATTGAAGTCATTATTAAAACCGTTGAAAAGATAATCCTTGAGAGACCAGTAATTAACATGCAGCTCTTTCTTGACAGTGGGAGAATTGAATAATGAAAAGAATATTTATTACATTTATGGTCATCATTGCTATTTTTACTTACAGTCCGGCGTTTGCTGAAACGCTAACGATCGCTCTCTTTGATTTAAGTGGCAGTGTGCTGACAGATAATACCGGCAATGACAGTAAAGAATCTCCTTATAGCAGAAACATGGCTGAGCTCAAATACGAGATAAACAAACTCAAAAGAGCTGACATGATTATTGTTATTGGCTTTGGCCGCAAAAGCAACGTTACTCTTCTGAAGGCATCTATGCCGAAACAGGCTGGTCCGATGAACAGGAATCTGATCGCAACAAGGGAAGTCGCTGTCAGAAAGCTCGATGAGAATATCGCAAGCAAGGTCAAATTAGTTGATAGCAGCAAAACAGATATTATTGGGAGTCTCTTCCGGGCGTCAAGGCTTATTTCAGAGGCAACTTTGCCCGAAAGCACAGAAAGAAAATTATTGATCTACAGTGATATGCTGGATAACGAAAACATAGGTCTGAGCTTCAATAAACTAAAAAATAATAAGGTAAGTTTGCAAAGCAAGGCGGGGGTCCCGGATCTGAGAGGTGTTGAGGTTAATATTTACAGTGCCTTCTCAGATATAAAAGGAATGAGTACAGTGCAAACAGAAGCTGCAATAAAAAATCTGAAGGCCTTTTGGACAGACTATTTTTTGAAAAGCGGTAGTGTCGTTAAACTATATAGGACGAGTTATTAGGATGCATATGGATAAATTATATTTAGACCTTATCATTTCAGTAATCTTCGGAGCAAGTGGCTTCATTATGGCCTACTATTTTCGGCACGGCATAAATTTCACAGTCCTTGGCATATTTATTCTTATGGCACTCAAGGGTATTGAGTGTTTGGGATATCAGCCCGACTGGAACACCTTTCACAAGTTTGTTTCCATCCTTCAACAGTTGGGGAAAACATTGCTGATTATAATAAACAGTATAATTTCTACAGCAGGTATTGTTTCGATTGCTATGTTTCTCTTAGGAGGATTGCTAGGTTTGGTGTTGAGTATGAGGGGTGAATAATGGATCAAATCATATTTGTTATAGTAGGAACAATTATGACTGTTCAGTACATTCTCTCCCCCGTAAAGTTCTTGGAGAGAATTATTATGCTGCTTGAAAAAATAGGAGGTACCGGCGAAGCACAAGTTGCCGGGGATATTCGAAAAGTAGTGAGGAACTATTATGTCCGTGGCGTCAAATAAACTAAATAATGCGATTGATGGTTTCTTGGAAAGAATGCTCAGGAAGCTGATTCCCGGCCGTTATCCCTTGCAACCGATCTTTGTGCAAAGAGCGATTGAAAAGGCGATTACCAACAACACAAAGGTTTTTAAGAACTGTGTGCTCCCTCCGAACATGCTTGAAATCGTGATGAATGTTGAAGACTATATGGATTCTATGAAAATAGAAGTTCTTTATAAAAGGGAGCTTGAAGAAGCAGCGCGTAGTTTTATCAGGGACGAATTTGAAGAGAATGCTATGGGCACAGCCATACTTATAATCAAGCTCAAAGCAGATCCGGTAATAGCAAAAGGCACTGTCACGGTCAGAGCCGATCATTATGAGACGTCATACGAAGGGTTGAAATAATGGGAAAGTTTGTCACGATAATTTATCTGATAAGTCTTATGGCTACTCTCTGGATGGTCCACAGATATCAGCTACGCCTGGACAATATGCCGGTGCTTAAGAAGGTACTGTTAGTTCTCTTTGCAGGATATTGTCTCGCGCTTACTTTCATTCATATCAGTAATTTGCAGTGGGAAAAACCGCTCCTGTTCTTATCAATGATCAGTTTCTGTCCGTTTTTCCTTTTTCTTGTTTTCCTTCTGAAGAGATATGAATACAAAGGTGACTTGAACATTTTGATATTGGTTATAATGTTGAACAGCATCGGGTTTGTCATCCTCTACAGACTTGATATCAATTCAAAATGGTTTCTGACGGAGATGGTCGGCTATAAAGAGAATATTCCGATGGCTTTCAAACATCTGGTATACAGCATGATAGCGCTGTTAGGTGTGGTCATCGGGATTTCAAAAGGTCTTTTTAATATGGTGATAGAAAAAATAGAAAAGAGAAATGATGTTCTTGGATGGGGTATCATAGCATTTGCTCTCCTTGCCCTGCCAAAATTGTTCGGATTCAGCACAGTATCGACGCAAGAAAGAAGCTTTCAGCCGAGCGAATTTGCCTTCAAAATTATATTCCTCATTTTTATTGCCAAATACTATGAATCAAAGGCTTCTGAATTAGTTCTAAGGCATTATCCGATTCGGGAGGTTCTGAAACTTGTTATTTTCGTTTTTTCTGGCGTCACAATATTTTTCTTCCTTCCGTTGGTTTTACTCCAGAAAGAATTGGGAACCGCCCTGCTTATTGGTGTGAGCTTCATAATATTGACAACATACGTGACGAACAGATTTTCGTTCTTTCTTGCCGGAATAACTCTTATAGCACTTGCTATTTATGCCGGCACGTTTCTTTCAGTACATGTAGAACAGCGCGTGATCGCCGCCTGGATCAATTACAAGGAATATGCTTTCCAAACTTTTAAAGGAGGATCGCTATATCCAGGCTATCAAATATTTACAGCCATTGCAGCGATCAGGATGTCACCGTGGGGTGTCGGTCTGGGCAATGGCATACTAAAAAATGCGACTATGGAGAGTACCATCGTGCCGAAAGCTGTACATGACTTTGTTGCAATCCCGGTCGCCTCTGAAATGGGAATTCTGGGGATTTTTATCATTGTCATGGGATACCTCATACTTCTCGATAAGGCCATTCCCCCAAATAGATCTCTGACATTTAGAAAAATCCTTGCTGCAGGTATAGTCATAGCCTTGCTAACTCAGGGTTTATATAATCTGTCGTCAGTTTTTGCCATCCTTCCTGCCACAGGGATTCCGCTACCTTGGATTTCCTATGGAGGTAGTGCATTATTTGCCAACTACATTCTGGTTGGTCTGTTAGCGGCGATTCTGGACAAGAATGGAGTCAGTGCCCATGAAGAGTAAGCTTATGATCATTGCTATCTTTGGTTTATGGTCATTGTTGATAATGGCTGCGCTACTCAGATACACGTTGAGCTTTGATCCATTCTTTGGGACGGCAAGGAATGTTGTTAATCGTTATCAGGTAAGGGGTGAGATAATGGACAGATACGGAAAAATTCTGGCCTATGGTTCTCCAAGGAAATACCCTCTCGGCGCGGCAGGCAGTCCTGTAATAGGCGGAGTAAATACCGAAACAGGATCTGAAGGGTATATCGAACAGAAGTATGCGGGACAATTGACAGCAAGTAAAATATCTAAATTGTGGTATCTTCTGAACCAAAGCAAAGAGGGATATCCGCTTAAAACCACTCTTGACAGGAATCTGCTTTTGACTGCGTACAAGGCCATGGATAGCTATAATGGTTCCGTTGTAATAATGAGGCTGGACGGCGAAGTTCTCGTACCAATATCCAAACCATCATATGATCCTAACAAGATGACGAAGAAGTA
>CAJBRY010000018.1 GCA_903958085.1 uncultured Geobacteraceae bacterium | reverse complement strand
GCCTTTACAAAGCGGAAATGTAACAAATTCAGTTATTACATCTGTAAACCCATTATCAAGTACGGCATTTATTTTGACAGACATTCTCTATCAATTGGGACAAATATTGCTGCACACTTTTTTCAGCTTTGTGGATTAGTGGAGTTGGCAGAGCAAGCTATGAAGGCAGACTTGGGTGTTTTTTCTTATGGAGGAATATTTGCGGTGCGTAACAATAATATTGCTTCTTTTCTGGACACAGCAAAATCTTGCCTGAATAAAATGGAAGAATTGACCCGTACTGGAAACAATTATGGTTACATTTTTGAGCGTTGTTGGCTTCATCTTTTTGGCGAGCCATTTATTGATTTAAATAAAATCAGACTGGCACCTCGGTCAGTCATAAATTATTAGCCCACTTATTCTAGTGCATTCAGGCAAAGGTACAAAATGCCATACCCCCGCACCCATATTTTTATCTATAGCTGGAACAAGTGCGCCGAACTTGAAATTGCCCTCCGCTCGCTTTCTTCAACAACCTACAATAATTACAAACTGTTCGTATTAAATAACGGCAGCAGTGACGGCACCGAACAGCTTTTGGCATCTCTTGTGCCAACACTTTTCCGGGAATACAAAATTATCAATCTGCCCGTGAATATTGGCGCTGCAGCGGCGCGTAACTGGTTATATGCCGACCAGGAAAACCGCAATGCCGAGTATCTGGCGTATTTTGATGATGATATTGAAGTGGAGCACGACTGGCTAACCAGACTTGTAGAAACTCTAGAGAAGAATCCTCGCGCCGGAGTAGTTGGTGCCAAGATCATCAATGCTTCGAGCCCCAAAGTGGTTCAACACTCCGGTGGAGTTCTGACGCAGGCAGAGGAATGGATCAATCACGTAATACTATATACCAACGTACCTGATTATGGTCAGTTTGATAACGTCAGCGAGCGGGACTATGTGATGGGGTGCGCCAATCTGTATCGACGGACTGCCATGGATGAAGTAGGAATGTTCGACATTCAGTTTTCTCCGACACAGTTTGACGATGTGGATCATCATCTGCGGCTCCGGATAAAAGACTGGCAGGTATTATTTAACGGGCTTGTTGAAGTACGACACCACCGGAGTTCCGGTGGAGCGGCAAATGCTAATCATCTCGCCAACCGTTTCAAACTTGAAAAAAAATATGATGCTGCAGCTGCGGAAAAAATATTTCTGAAAGCGGCACTGCTGGATTTTGTGGAGAAGCATCCGTGGATCAGGGGGTAAATTTGGGTTTTATCGGCTTGAAATACCTTGTTGTAGGCTCTGGCTTCTTTGGAACAGTAATCGCTGAAAGAATAGCCAATGACCTTGGTGAGCAGGTTGTAGTCATAGATCAGCGCAGCCATTTTGGCGGCAACAGTTTCTCTGCACCTGACGATGCTACTGGAATTGACTGCCATATCTACGGTTCTCACATATTCCACACTAAAAGCAGCCACGTATGGGAATACATCAACCGTTTCTGTTCCTTCAACTCTTATCGCCACAAAGTTCTGACAAACCATAGTGGAAACTTTTACCAGATGCCGGTAAACTTGGATACGATCAACCGCTTTTTCGGAACAGCCTTCTCTCCTGCTGAAGCGCGGGCCTTTGTTGAGGAAGAGATTCAGAGGGATTATTTTGCTGAACCACAAAACCTCGAAGAGAAGGCAATTTCTCTCGTAGGCAGGCGACTGTACGAAGCATTTATTAAGGGTTACACGGCCAAACAGTGGCAGACTGATCCGAAACTTTTACCAGCTGATATTATCTCCCGTCTGCCGTTTCGCTTCAGTTATAAAATCGATTATTTCGATGACCCTTGGCAGGGGATTCCACTTGAAGGATATGGCGCACTTTTCAAGCGGATGCTTAATCAGCCGAACATTGATCTGCTGTTGGATACCGATTATTTTGCCATACGGTCACAGATTCCTGCCGATTGCAAAGTAATTTTTACCGGACCTATTGATAGATTCTTTGATTATCGATTCGGCATTTTGGGGTGGCGGAGCCTGCGCTTTGAAAAAGAGGTTCTGCCCGTGAGTGATTTTCAGGGAACAACGGTGATGAATTATGCCGACGAGAAGATACCTTTTACTCGAATCCATGAGTTCCGCCATTATCACGACGAGCGCCAGTATCCTGGTGACAAAACCGTTATCTACCGCGAATACTCACTGACAGGCACCAGAGATACTGATCCCTATTATCCTGTCAATACCTCGCAAGACCAAAATACTTATAAGCAGTACTGTCATCTAGCTGGGCAGGAACCAAATGTATTGTTTGGTGGACGGCTGGGAACTTACAGCTATCTGGATATGGATCGTGTAATTTTGCAGGCGCTTGAAATGTATGAGAGTCGTATCAAAGTTGGGAGTCAAATGTGACCATACACGTTATCGGAGCAGGGAACTGGGGCACGACATTGGCAAAGCTCTTTTCCGACACCAGTGAGGTGCGTCTCTGCACCCATTCGGTAGAGCATGCAGCCAAAATCAACGAATCGCGGGAAAACAGACGCTATCTTGCTGGCATACCATTGCCAGCATCCTTGACTGCTGTCTTCCTGACTGATGCCATGTTTGCTCCAGACGATGTAGTTGTTCTGGCGGTTCCATCCAGAGCGCTGCCTGAGCTGGCACAAACCGTCAGATCTCGTATTGCCGGTATCCCTTTGGTATGTGCGACAAAAGGGTTCCAGCACGCTACTTTTAAAACCATGGGGCAGTTGGTTCGGGAAATGATACCTGAATCTCCGCTGATAGTACTGTCCGGTCCGAACATTGCCAGAGAGATGGCTGCAGGACTGCCAAGCAAAGCTGTCCTGGCATCCCATGATTTGACTGCCCTGACAAAAGTTGCGCGAGCATTGCGAAACCAAACACTGATTTTTGAACTTTCTCGCGATGTTGATGGGGTTGAACTTTGTGCAGCACTTAAAGGTGTAATAGCTGTTGGAGTCGGGATAGTTGACGGTCTGGCGTTGGGTGACAACATGACAGCTCTATTGATGACATCAGGACTTCGCGAGTTTGTTGAAATTGCTGAATTTCTTGAAATTCGCCATAAGACAATTTATGGCATTGCGGGTCTTGGCGATCTGATCACCACCTGCATCAGCCCTAACAGTCGTAACCGCCGCTTTGGCCGCTTGCTGGGGCAGGGTGTTTCAACTGAAGTGGCTTTGAAACAGGTTGGAATGGTGGTGGAAGGAGTGCAGATGGCTCGCACAATTGTTGAGATGGGTGATCTAAATATTTCCATCCCGCTGTTCAGCATGATTGCCCGCGCTATTTTTGAAGATGGTATTTCGCTTCGCGAGGAGCTTGTAAACTGCCTGGTATATTCGCGTTAAGTTGATCTTTGTGATTGATGCTTTTTCGGATTTACATTTTAACAACTCGTTAGTGAACTGAATTCTTATGACAAAAATTCCAATTTTTATAATTACTCACGATCGCTATAGAGTTTTAAACTATAGCATTGATTCTTATTTTAAGACGATTACAAGCCCTTTTGAAATAGTAATCTTCGATCAGAAGAGCACATTCCCCCCAATGATAGATTATTTACGTTTTCTAGAATCTGGAGATATTACTGTTGCCTGGAATCATCGTAATGGCAATATGAGTGAAATGGTTGATGATCTTAGAAATGTAATTCAGGAATGGCTAAAAAACCACCCCTCTCCCTATTATGTTGTAACGGATTCCGATGTAGCTTTAGATGGTTGTAAGGGAGATATTCTTCTCTATTATGCTTATCTGCTTGAAAAGTTTCCAGATATTGAATGTATCGGGCCTATGTTGAGAATAGATGATATTCCTGATTACTATCCGCTGAAAAAAGAGGCTTACGAAAGACATTATGATTTATCATGGCGAAGGGTTCCAATTGCCATTCCATGGGAAGGTATCAATTATCACTTGCTGCCAAGTATTATAGACACGACTTTTGCAATGTATAGATCAAGTTTTCCATTCAAAAATTATAATATTGCATTCCGCTCATATGCTCCATACTTGGCAAAACATCTGGACTGGTACATAAATCCGGCAGAAATGACAGATGACCAGTTGTACTATCTGGAACATGCTCGCCGGGATCTTGCCAATTGGGGTTGCAGGCTATTTCATGAAGTAGCAGGTAAACAGTAACAAACAAAACAATCCAATCACGAATATATTTGACCTCGGAGTGGTCAGATCAAAGCAGGTATCTTTGGCTGCCTTAGAAAGGAACTCTCACCTGACAATCGATCTAAATCGCGACTTTTATGATGTGCAGCTTGCCTCGGCGCGTTTGCTTGCCTCGACGAATCGTCATGCTGACGCTGTTGGCAAATATGGAGAAATTCTCCAGCATTTTCCCTCTTCGGTAAATGCCTGGCTTGAACTCGGTCACCTGCTTAAAAAAACAAGAAAATATGACCTTGCCCTCGAATGCTACCAACAAGTTATGGTTCTTGACCCTGACGGTGCGGAGGCATTTGTGCGGAGCGCAGAAATCCATGAGGATTGCTGCAGGGTTCAGGACGCCCGCACCGCTTACCGTAATGCCCTTGAACGTTCCAGCGATTTTGGGATCGCCCTGCAGTACGCAACTCTTCTGCCAGCTATATCTTCCACATCCACCGAGATTGAAGGCATGCGACAAGAATTGTTTAAAAATCTTACGGCATTGAGACCGGAAGAATATTCCAGGGAAGATCTACTTCACCACGGCAGAGTCTTTTTTTATCTCGCATATCATGGATGGAATGACAAAACCTTTCAGCAACTACTGGCATCTGCCTATTTAAGGGCATATCCGGAACTGGAATGGTTAGCGCCACACTGCCGAGAGAGGTTGCAGCACAAAGCCGGCACAAAAATAAGGATTGCGTTCGTTTCCAGGTTTTTTTACGAACATACGATTGCCAAATTGAACCGGGGACTCATAGAGAGACTGTCACGAGAACTTTTTGAGGTTCATGTTTTCCATCTCGGTACAAGTGATAACATGAGTGATCAAATTGCTAGAACTGCTGATCATTTTACCTGCCTCAGCGGGAGCATTCAGACGATGCGTGAGGCAATTGCTTCCTGCGAGGCAGATATTGTCTACTATACAGATATTGGCATGGAGCCATTAACCTATTTCCTGGCATTCTCGCGATTGGCTCCAATTCAATGTGTTACATGGGGGCATCCTGTTACAACTGGCATTCCAGCGATGGACTGGTTCATATCACATGAGGATTGCGAAATGGGGAGTCCGACTGAGCATTACACTGAACGTTTGTTCTGTTTAAGTAGTGGTACGGCTCTCAGTTATTATTACAAACCCGAAAAAAGAGATTTACTTAAATCGCGGCAGGATTTTAATTTGCCGACTGATGCCCATATTTATGTCTGCCCCCAGTCGCTTTTTAAAGTTCATCCGGAATTCGATGAAATCATGACGAGCATTCTTCATGATGACCCGGATGGTTTTATTGTGTTTATTCAGGGAAATATTCCCGACCACGAACAGATATTAAGAAAGCGACTATCTGAAGTCCTGCCTGAACTGGCCAAGCGAATAATCTTCGTACCGCGCCTAAGTCAGGAAGACTACCTGAATCTGCTGGCTGTCTCCGATGTCATGCTAGACACCATCCACTTCGGAGGCGGTAATTCCTCTGCAGAGGCTTTCAGTGTCGGCCTGCCGATTGTTACTCTACCTTCTCCATATCTAAAAGGGCGTCTAACATATGCCTGGTATAGACGCATGAGGTTACTGGATTGCGTCGCCCATTCGGTGAAAGAGTATATATCCATTGCTTTGCGGCTTGGCATGGATGAGACGTATAGGCAATTTATCAGAGAGCACATCATTACTCGTAACAGGGTGATATTTGAGGATAAATGTGTTATTACGGAAATGGAGTCTTTCTT
>CAJBRY010000017.1 GCA_903958085.1 uncultured Geobacteraceae bacterium | reverse complement strand
ATGGCAGTTTGCGCGAATCGAGCTATGCTAATAGCGATTACAGTACTATAGGAATCAGATATTCCGTGCCGATTTTCAAAACAGCCAATCTGTCTGCCGATATAATTGAGACAACTGGTACAGGTAAAACAGAATGGACGAGCAGTCTGATGTTTACCAGTTATCTTGGCAAGTGGGGAACAGCCAACATTAATTTTCATAATAATGGTGTTAACAGTGTTTCTGCGAACCTGCAGAAGACTCCTGAAAATGATCAAGGGTTAGGTTATAGGCTTACAGGGCAGTACCAGGATCGTGTCGGTGGTACTACCGGCAGTGAAGTTTCATGGGCAGGTACGCATGGAGTTTACGCTTTGCAGTATCAATCTCAGCAGAATACCGATATTTACGGAATGAAAATGTCAGGCAGTATTGCTACGTTGTTTGACGATATTTATTTCAGTCGTCCTGTCTACGATAGTTTTGCCGTTATAAAAATAGACAGTCTAAAGGATGTTCCTGTGTATAACGGTGGCCGGGAGGTTGGCAGAACCAACGAAGATGGTAAGGTGTTCGCCCCCTCGGTGAGTTCATACGGCATCAATCCCTTCATTGTAAAACAGCATGATCTGCCGTTTAACTATTCTGCCCCCACTCTCACTAAATCCATATCACCCGGATGGCGAAGCGGTACACATCTTGATTTTGAAGTCGACAAGATTCAGGCAGTCCGTGGAAATATTTCTATTGTTGAACGTGGAATAAAAAAGGCTGCCGATTTCTGGGTATTGAGCATAATTATTAACGGCCGCGCAGAAGTAGCTCCTCTTGTCAAAGATGGAGAGTTTTATATGGAGGGTATTCCAGTCGGTACTTGGCACGCTGAAATTGCCAAGGAGAAGAACATCTGTAAATTTGAAATAAACATACCTAAATCTGAGGAGGCAATGATTGACCTGGGGTTGTTAACGTGCATAACGAAATGATTTTTCACCATCTTGCTTGTCTGCATTTACTCTACAAAATAATGCTTTAAAGACAAGGCACCATCTCATTCCCTCACTAACACCATGATTAACTGTCTTTACTGTTGAAAAGAGACATAGTTACGCTAGGGGTTGTGCGGTAGAAGTAATGCAAAGCATTTCATTTTCCAGTACAAGACTCAAAGTTGCTCCCTCAATCATCGTACCGTCGATTATTGCGCTGGCAACTCCTGTTTCGAGTTCACGCTGTATATAACGTTTGAGCGGCCTTGCTCCGTGAACCGGTTGACAGGACCGAAGCCGTTTCAATTATTGAAATCGGCTTCTTACCTGCGTTTATCTGTTATTGAAATAAAACCGCTGATACCCTAAAACTATTTCCGCTCAGAATATTCCGTCAAATCCGCTAATTTCACTAAATATAAAAAAAGTCCTATCAAACCTTAACAGCATCTTGAACAGGTCATCCAGATTCAAACATCTAATCATTTATTGGTGGGATTAGATGTAGATTTAGATTTAGATTTATGTTGCGCTCTGTTCTGTGCCCTCATTTGCGGAAACGGAAATTAACTTGAGTCTGATTTTGTTCAAGTTCGCTTGCCGGTTGAGCAAATACTGATTTCGTAATTCTGTCTGCACGAGATATAAGCCATCGGTAGATAGCACTAGCAGCTTGGCATTCAACAAACGTTCTTCCAGGCCATTCCATTCTTCTGGCTTCATACCTAAATTTGCCGCGATTAACTCCCCAAATCGTCCAATGCGGCACTTTTCCAGCCACATAAACAAAGTCAATCGTAGAAAAGCACCTTGATCCTGGGGTGATAGATTTTGGTATCGATTGTCTGATAAAAGGCTACCCGGCATTATTTCAAAATACGGAAGTGCTGTTTCATCATGTCGGAAGTTAAATATTGTATTAGCCGGCAGCATTTTGCGCTTTTGTTCACTGGAACGCTTACTGTCTTTTACAGTCCATGTGTTAAACATGTTGTTCACCGCCTTTCTGTAGACTGCATCTGACTGCATCAGCACCTGATATGCGTAGTAGGTCATTGAAATCTGTGTCTTCTGGTTTGCGAGGTAAATTGAATAATGGAACAACCATTTTGGCATTAGCAGCTCTTGCTGCAGTTGATGCAGCAGTCAACCCTGGATTGTTTTGATAAGCATGATCCTCATCTGCACAGACAATGATATTTAGACTAGGCCAGGCTTTACGGATGGCCAGAGTCGCAGGTGTTAGATTGTGACTATTAAAGCAGACAGCAACAGAATGACCTGTTACCTCGAATAATGTGGCACCTGTCGCGTATCCTTCGCATACGAGCAAGGTGCCGGAATTCATTTCACCGATCAGGTAAAAGTGCCCAGAAACTATTGTTCCTTTGAAAAAACGTTTTTCACCTTTAGGCCATATTTGCTGTAGCCCATAAAAGTTGTTATCTGCATCTCTGACTGGGATCAGTAATGCTCCTCTGTGATAGCGCAAGCCGTGAGACCCGATGTTCTTCCTGCATAAGTAGCCGTGCCGGTCATATGCTTGCGGTGCAGAATGCCAAAGATCTAATGCATCTTGCTGAGCTACAAATTCTACAACAAAGGTCCCTTTACAGATGGAGTCAATGGAATGCAGGCGCTCAAATGCTTTTCTAGTATCAGCAACTGTCAAAATTCCTGCTTGATGCTGCAACCATTTCTCTTTAATGTGGCGTTTCCAGCAGCCAAATATGCCAACTGCTGGAAAATCTGGATAGAGTATGTACCAACCATTTCGAGTGCCTCTCCGGTCTCCCAGGATATGGAAGCGGTGCAGTCGGCCATCAGCAATGATGATGTCGGCGGTTTCAAGCCCGGCACAGTAAAGTTTATAACTAAATTTTTCCTGAATATTCTTCATTATTTCACCCCCTGACCAGCAATTTGATCAACGAATGCAATGATGTCGGATAGTCTCCAACAGGTTGTTTTTTCTGAAAGCTTTATCGGTTTTGGGGCTTTACCTTGAGCACACCAGGCCCACCAGGTACTTTTTGCTACAGGGACTATAGTAAGTACTTCCCGAAGTCTGATTAAGCGGTCGATGTTTTCAGAATGTGATAAATGACAATTTTTCATTGTTGTTCTCCTGGTTCTCGAAACGCAAAAGCGTGACGATACCTTGACAGTTGTATGCCTTGGTTTCGCCACGCCTTTGATCCCGGCCCCGGCGGACCCAGCGACCTGTGAGGTCCTGGTTGAGGAGGAGGGTGGAGTTAAGCTGCCTGGTAGGTAACAATCAGCTCCATGAATAAGTAGTTGTCCACGGTATACTGAGAGCGCTTGGTAGCTGGAATGATCTTAAATTGTTATTGTTTTTACTTCACCTCCTTGACGATGAATATTCATCCTGCCGCTAAATTTCGGGATGGGCGGCAGGTGTTTGAGATGTTTGAATAGTTCGGCCCCACGCAAGTGCGACGGAGTAGCTGGCACAGTGCCGTGAATACTGCCGTTCTGCCAGAGCAGTTCGGTGGTGTCTGAGGCGCCTTCAATGCCAGTGATTTGGTTAATGAGGTAGGAGAGGGTGGATAAGTCTATAGAGGACAAAACAATTTCTTGGTTTTTCATGGTAATGCTCCCTTTGAGAAATGTTCTCTGTCCATTAGCACAACATACGTTGAGGTGGGTCTCATGACACACAGATGGACGAGGTGGGAGCATCATATAGAATTTCTATTTATATATTCAACTGAAATTTGTTAAGCGGCTTCTTTTGTGAACGGAATTATCTTTGCTCCCTGTTTCAACCCATCAAGATAGTCTGCCCATAGCTGCATCATTTTTTTACGCTCAACCAAATGTGCCGTTCTATTATATGCTCTTCCATTAGGATCTTTCACTGCATGTGCAAGCTGGTGCTCAATGAAGTCAGGACGGACTTGTAAAACTTCATCAAGAATTGTTCGAGCAGTAGCTCTAAAGCCATGGGCACAGACTTCTGATTTTTCAAATCCCATTCGTCGTAAACATGCATTGATTGCATTATCTGACATACAGCGTAGCGGCGATCTGTGACATGGAAAAACATATTTACTGTGGCCAGTTAGCGGCATTAGCTCAAGTAATAGTTGAACTGCCTGCTTGCAAAGTGGAACAATGTGTGGTGCCTTCATCTTCATGCGTTCAGCAGGTATGCTCCATATTGATTCTTCAAAATTGAACTCACTCCACTCAGCTGCCCTGAGTTCTCCTGGGCGACAAAACAACATTGGCAGAAGCTGCATTGCTCGCTTAACAACGAACGAGCCTTCATATCCATCTATTGCTCTTAATAGGGGCGTTAGTTGCTTAGGCTCGATAATAGCTGCTCTATGTCCATATTTAACCGGCGGTAATGCTCCTTGAAGATCTGCCGCCGGATCTCGTGTGGCTCTGCCGGTGGCAATGGCATATCTAAATACTTGTCTGCACATGGTGCGTACTCGGTGGGCAGTGCCAAGTGCGCCTCTTGATTCCATACGGCGAAGTACCGCAAGAATGTCGGGGGCTGATATGTCGGCTATTGGCTTCGTGCCCAGGGTAGGAAATACCTCCTTACTTAATCTGTCAATAATTGTGTCGGCGTGGACTTGAGACCACTGGCTACAAAATTTTGTATGCCATTCACGTGCAACAATCTCAAAACTGTTTTCTTCAAGTGCAACCTTTGCCTGTTTAATTGACTTCTTCATTTCTCCTGGGTCAACGCCATTTGCAATAAGCTTTTTAGCATCCTCTCGGCGATTTCTCGCATCAGCAAGGGATAGGGCAGGGTAGGCGCCAAAAGAAAGCCTTTTTTCCTTATCCTCAAACCTGTACTTCATATTCCAAAGCTTACCTCCTGTTGGGGTAATCAGAAGAAACAGGCCACCACCGTCTGTGATCTTGTATTCTTTGGGTTTGGGTTTTGCTGTCTTTACTTGAATGTCGGTAAGTGGCATAATGCGTTTAGGCATGGGGTTCTCCAACTTTTGGGGGCGTCTGATTAATTTTGGGGGCGTTTCTGTTTAAAACCGCCCCCAAAAATGTTGGATATGAGCATATCATAGAGGACTTGGTTGGACAATAGGCAACAAAAAACCCTTGATTTCTCAAGGGCTTTTGTACTGACTCGGACTAAACTGGATATATCCTTGGTAGCGGAGGCCGGACTCGAACCGGCATGAGGTTGCCCTCGGCAGATTTTGAGTTTACCGATAGAGTGTTTGTACGGTATTAATTGCTGTTTGCGATATAGTGTAAATACCTGTATAACCGCATATTATATTTAATTGCTATTTCTAGTGGACTGGAATGGGTTTTTACAGTTCCATTATATGCTATAATTATTGGAGTAGGTGTTTCAGGAACTATTGGTATCTCATTTGGTGTTTTGCCAGCTCGTAGTGCTGCAAAATTAGAAGCAATAGAAGCATTGCGTTATGAATAATTATTAT
>CAJBRY010000016.1 GCA_903958085.1 uncultured Geobacteraceae bacterium | reverse complement strand
TTAAGTGGCGCTGATAGTAACGCAGCTCACCACTTAAATTCACTTACAAAAGTTGCACTTCAGACTTGAATCCGCCGAATAAGTAAGCATGCCCTTGACGCATTTAGATGACAAAACATTCAGTGGATCGTACTTTGACGGCGTACAAGCTATTTCGACAACAGGCTGAACTAAATCAGCAAAAGTATCTTTTAACTCATTGTTAGTAATGTAGCTGTATACTGTTGATAGTCTGTTTTTGGGATTTGGTTTTGGTCTCCAACTATTTGGTTGAAGCTCAAATTTAGAACGTATGATTATATTTTCAATATCATCTTTTAGTAACATTTTTAGGTCGGGATCCAGTAATAAAAGAGTGTCTGTAACAAAATTCATAAAAAAATTAGTGTTTTCCGTCTCTATTGTGATGTTTTCAGAGGCAAACGACATTTTGCAACTAAAAACAACTATCAGTACAATTAGCAAGTTACGTTTAGTGCTTTCGTAAATTATCTGTTTTAGATTTTTTATATTTGTGTTCATGTCCGCCCCTTTTTATTGCTAGTCAGAAAGTAACCGCTTTTCACCAAAGATATATTGTCCCTCTCGTTCCGCAGTTTTTGCAAAAGAGGCTTTACTGCCTTTTCCAAAATGCCGAAAACACCAACGAAACCTCAGTTCCAGCAGCTCCGCCGCCATAACCTCTTCCTACGATTTTGACCAACTACTCATTATCAAGAAACTTACCATCAATTCACTTTTATAAGAAAACAACAAACAGGCAGTTATCTCAATACACGTAATTATATGTTTTTACTGAATTTACAAGAAGGTGAAATGTTGGATTTATCTGACTGGCGGGTTTCAGATCATCCATCAAAGAGCTTTGCTCCTATCATGGGATTTGTGCTTTCTATCAATGATGATACGGCTCGCCATTTAGTATCGTAAAAGCCCTATAAATCTGCTCCAGAAGAAAAGCCCTCACCATCTGATGAGTGAATGTCATTTTTGACAATGCAATCAATTTACCTCTGCGGCGAAATTCCTCGGAAAAACCGTAGGCGCCACCGATTATAAATATCAGCTCGCCAACACCGCTATCACGCTGTTTGCCGACAAATGAGGCTAATCCCTGGGAGTCAAGCTGCTCGCCACGTTCATCGAGAAGAATCAGGGTCGCTCCTGGCGGAATCTGTTTTTGCAGACGCTCGCACTCCCTGCTCCGCATCTCTTCGGCCTCTGCACCCTTTTCATCACGGATATCTACCAGTTCCAGCAGTGAGTAACGTCGGATGCGACCGGCATATTCGTCAATCGCATCCTTTATCCAGGGATCACGGCTTTTGCCGACCCATAATACCTTTATTTTCAAAAATCAGTTTCCTTACGAGCCGCTTTGATTTCCGGTGCCAGTTCGACTTCCGGCGCCATACCCCAGAGCCCGTCCAGATCATAATAGCGACGTATCTGATCGTGGAACACGTGAACCAAAACATCACCATAATCCATAACTATCCACTTGCCGTCTGTAGCGCCTTCGATGTCGTTGACCTTGCCGAATTTTTTCAGACCGATACGAATATTGTCTGCTATCGCCTGGTTCTGTTTGTCCGAGGAGCCGGAAATTATCACCATGTAATCAGCAATTGACGATACTTTCGATATGTCCCGCACGCAAATGTCGTACGCTTTTTTGTCGTATGCCAGTTCGGCACATTTTACTGCACGCTCGATTGGAGTAAGAGCCGTTTTTTCTACAGTTTTTACTTTTTTTACTGGCATTTGTTATAGATCCTTTGCTGCGAGATGTATGCTGCTATTTCAGGGGGTACAATATTAGTGATGTCGCCATTTTTAGCTGCAAGTCTCCGAATTTCAGTCGAAGAAAGCTCCATAGGTGTTCCGTCAATAAAATAGACACAGTTTCCCGACTTATGAATCAGGCACCCTTTTGAAACATCCAGACGAAAGGAGCCGCTTACAGCACCCGGAAGTGCATAAAGAGGATCACGCACAGGGCTGCCGGGACGCTCAACTACGATTATATTGCATGAGTTAAAAATATCTTCAAAACGGTGCCAGGTTCCGATCGCCAGAAACATGTCGCCACCAATTATGAAAAAGAGCTCTTCTTCCGGAAAATGCTCCCGAAAAGTCATTATTGTATCAATAGAATATGATTTTCCACCACGCTCCGCCTCAACAGCTGAAATCACGAATTGAGGCTTGCCAGCAATAGCCATACTTACCATTTTCGCGCGGTGTTCAAACGAAACATCCCCGGCCAAGAGCTTGTGCGGTGGATCGGCTGCAGGAATAAAATACACTTTATCAAGCTGACACTCCAACTGCGCCGCAGCAGCAATACGCAGATGTGCGTTGTGAACCGGATTAAAGCTGCCACCCAACAGGCCAATTCTCATGTCATCAGAATTTTGTTTTTGATGATGAGCATCTCGAACGCCAGAGAAGCTTTATAAACAAGTTTTTGAAGCTCCTGCAGACGTTTACCGAGTGCATCCATATCCGCAGAGACAACTACTACGGCAACTACTTTTTTCAGCATGACAATAGGCAGAACCAGCAGAGGCGTTCCTGAATTGATCGATAAACTTTTCAGTAATACTTTGTTCTCAGGCGTCTGGATCAGAGAGCCCATTGCAAACTGGCGGGTTTCGAGAACATCCCGCATTACAGAAGGCTTACTGAGAAGTATGTTCATATTTTCCAATTCTTCAATCCGCTTTCCTGACGCAATCCCCCGCCAGCCGACAGCCATGTTGTTTCGGATGATAAACAGTGCGCCGACAGTAAACTCCTGACCGAGATATTTGATGAAGATATTGGCAATCTGGTCACGATTCTTTGCTGAAGCAAATTCGATAGAAAGCCGATCCACTGAGTAAGAATCAGCTCCTGCGGCTTCTGCAATGGGATCGTCAACATAGTCCGGAAGACTACCGAATCCTTCGAATTCAAGAGGAATTTCAATATTCAGAAGTTCTCCGCTTTCATTCATCATCGGAATGCTGATGTTTTCCGCTTTTTCTACCTTTTCCTCTACAGGAGTGAATCTCCGCTTGTTGGCAATCTCCCCTTCTATCTTGATATAGCGGATATCTCCGCGTATCTGGTAATATTTTGAAAGAGCTGCGGTAATTCTAACGTCCGGCACAATGTGCGGAATAACCACACAGCCGGTAACAAATGCCACCTCATCAATGGCTTTGAAATCCGTTGGGTCCCCCATTGCCAAAGCCAGTTTCTTACCTTCAACTTTGATAGGAATAACCCGATATTTCGCCGCCAATTCAGCAGGAACAAGCCCAAGCACCTCCTGTGGCACGGAAGACATTGCTCTAGGCGGCACAGCTGGCACTCCAAGCTTATTACTTAAAAACCGGCATAACTGTTCATCACTGATGAAGCCAAGTTCAATCAGACTGCTTCCCAGCTTGATGCCAAAAAGAGTATGGCTTTTGAGTGCTTCATCAAGCTGTTCAGTCGTAATCAGCTTCTCTTTCAACAAAAGTTCGCCGAGTTTGATTGCCATCATTTTCCCTTTTTTGCGTTTTCTTTAAATTATTTCCGGTTTGAGGAGAGTGCCTCTAATCGGCACTTTGTACACTCCGGGAGACATCATAAATTTTGCGAGCAGCATAAATACTAACTTCTGCTTTTCCAGAAATTCAGGTTTCGGCATAATTTCAAGACTCATGTTAAGTGGAGAGACCGCTGCATCAGCGCCCGTTGGAATCTCACCGGAGAGACGCATATACAGACCATCACCTTCAAGCGTAAAACTTTCCAGCCTTGCTTTTCCGGCTGTTACCCGCACCATCCCCTGCGTTTTCAGATTAGAGGCGTCCGGCAACGAGAATGCGCCCAGTTTAACACCAGAATATTCAAGCTGTTTCACCTCCAGCTTGAGGTCGCCGCTTATGCCATTTGCGCTGCGCTGCAATACGCCCTGGCTCCAGAGACTTCCTGCCATAGTGGCTCCCAGAACAGTCTTGAAAAATGGTACTTCGGACAACGCAATGCCATCTGCCTCGAGGTCCAATGCTGCTTTACCATTTAGCCCGTACTTGATGTTAATCTTTCCCTTGCCTATCGTAGCATCAGATGAAACAACAACCCGTCCGGCTAATAAAGGCAGCAATAAGGCTCTTACCTGTAGACGGCCACAACGAAGCACCCCCCCATGTTCGGATGACAGAAGCAAATTATCCCAAGCCAGACCGGGCAGCAATGTCTTATGAACCGTCGGGGCAATCGACAGACCCTGTCGCAAAAGAACTGCCGTGAGCAGAGTGTCAATCTTTGCCGTAGGGAAAAGTATGTAACCAAACAGCAAAAAGAGAAAAAAGACGGAAGCTAAAATTCCGCCTCCCCGCAAAAACAAAGCACTATTTTTCACTTTATCTGACCCGGTGCCGGCCTCAGCAGAGCCATATTTAGTGACAAATCACATTTTGACGGGTCGTCGAAGCGAACCCGCATGTTACTTTTTTTGATAACAAGTGGACGGCTTCCTTTTTCAAGCCGGTAGAGAAGATTGATCGCTTCGTTCGCAGTCAGACCTTCAATACGAACATCGGCTGCGTCTTCGATGAAACCGCTGCGATCTTCACCCTTTAGCGGAGAAATCTTGATCGACTTTCCCTTAATCCCGATTTCATCGATTATTTTGGCCGGCGAATCATCCGGCCGCAGAGAAGCCATGCGGCCGCTAAGCTGGTCGGATGATTGACGTAAGTTCTGATAGGACACTTTCAACGGCATCAACTCTTTCAAAACTGTTTCACGAGCGACCCGCTTCTTTTCGAGAGTCTGTACTTTGGCATCCAACAGAGACCAGCCAACCGCAGCTGCAAGCAAAATTATCAGTGCATAGCCGCACATCAGACGAATTCTGCTGTCAAGGCCTTGCCAAATATCGCTGATTGTCTCCAGAGGCTTCATTTTGTCGCCTCCTTGAGTATTCCGGTTAAGCTGAATGAAACCGTTCCATCAGGACGGCTCTTGATTTCTCCAAGTTGGGATGAAGCCAGAAACGGTTCGAGTAGAGTCTTAAACTCATTAACGGACTGAGCGGATCGGGCATCGCCTTTTATCCTGAGATTCCGCCCCTCCAGCTCCGCATCATACAGACCGTTGATGCTGCTTCCTTTCACCTCAGCAAGC
>CAJBRY010000015.1 GCA_903958085.1 uncultured Geobacteraceae bacterium | reverse complement strand
GAAGTCCCTTCATTTTCAACAAGATAAAATTTATATTGTTTGCCGCTCAGGACTTTTATTGAGAATGTCTTGGTACCATCGCTCTGAATTTCTGCAACCTGGCGCGCTACAACTGTTGAGCTGGCGGCATCAACTGCAACAAATGAAGTGCCGGCAACCTGTCCGGTTATTGTTACATCATTTGCAACTGTGACCCCCGAGGAAATCCAGCCAGAGCCCCCATTGTTTCCGCAGGCTTGAATAGAAAGCAGTGTAATGAATGAGACAAGAAAAAAAAATATTTTTTGCATAGAAGTTTTCCTTTGAAATAGAAAACAGAGCATATAGTTAAAAATAATATCTGCATCCAAGCAGGAAGTTGTGATTGCCATAGCCGGCTTTAGTGCCGTTCAGATCAAAATCAGACGCTCCCAGATAGCGATAGCCAGCATCCAGTGCAATCAAGTTCAATACATCATAAGTAACTCCAAGCCCAACCTGATAGGCAAATTGGGTATTGGTTGCCGAGGGTCTGTTTGGAAGGTCGACTTCTTTAACTTCTCCAGTATGCATTGACGCCAGCCCAAATCCGGCCATGACAAACGGTTTGACCGGAAATACAAAAGGTGCCACTACATAGCCATTTATCATATAATTCATAAGATCAGCAGAACCGCTCACAACCCTTTTAATGCCTGCTTGAGAAAATTCATTAATATCACTATTTCTGTATCCTACTTCCAGTTCTCCTCTAACAATTCCAAAATCCAGTCCAGCGATACCGGAGAGCATAAGACCTGTGTTGTATGATATTGTACTTGGCAACATGTTGTTTTGAGATAAATTGCTGTCAGTGGTGATTGATGAACCTATATTTGCACCAATATACGGCTGTGCTGATACCGTTGTTGCAGATAACAAAAAGGCAGCAAATAGAACCTGTAAGATATTTGGTTTCATTGTCAAGAAGGCTCCTTATATGGAATGAAAAATTTTCACAGGCAAGGGATCGCGCAGTGTCTTCTGAAAAATCGGAGCAAATCAGTCAAAGGTATATGTAATCTGACTACCCGAACAGTGATAATTAATTTCCCGAGTCACCATTTTTGAGATCTTTCCGGTAACCGTATTGATCCTTTTTACGAAAAGGAGAAGTTTGTTATTCATCATGCTGTAAGTTCCAACAATACATTCAGATTGATTATATTCATCATTCTTGATGATCTCTGGATTTCTGGAGAGTACAATCAGTCCGCTTTCTGACAACTTGAAATATTTGCTGAACTCCGCCTGAACAATGCGGTAACAGCAACTGTTATTCAGGCTGCCTCGCATAAGTTCCCCCATCAATATCCCCTGCTGTTTTGGCAGAAACGATTGAATATCAACAAAATCAGTAACAAGTACGGTGCGTTTAAGAATTTCATTGGATGATTCATTTTTATCATTCTGCAAACACGCTGTCTTTGTTTGCGAACCGACTTGCGTACCACAATCCCCACATACATCAACGCAGAGTTCTTTTGCAATATCTGCAAAAACTTTCTTCAAATCGGTATGTTCCAGTAGGTTGTTAAAATTTTGATGATAACAGCCGCCACCACTGTTTCCGTTAGAATTGCCGCCAACAGAATAACAGCCAGACAAAAGTCCAACTGCAAAAATAATTGGAACCAGTTTTTTTATGCTATTTAACATGGTTACCAATGCCATCCCCGATTATTTTCATGGTTTTAAGGCTTTCCTCATTGAAAAGAAGAGCGTCGGTGAAACCATCAACAGGCATGCGTACCTGTCCCGAAGAAGCAACCATGCCGGTGTTTATGTCCATGGTTCTGGCATTAACAATAATGTTATAGTCTGCCACGGCGTATGTCCCTGTCACAATACCGCCCACTTTGTAAGTTTCCCGTATTTTATTTATGTCTCGACTCAAAGAAAACTCACCAGATTCGTTGATAGCGATGTCTTTTGTCAGGCGCACGTCATAAACCTGCCATTTTCGTATCTGAAGTTCGTGAATAAGATTTTCAGCAATAAGCCTTCCAAACCCGGATGTTTCAGAAAGTTTGTTCAGATTTCCGAAGCTTGTCACAATGAATGTATTCCCAAGTATTTTCCTGTCGGCATTCCGCTCCAGTTGATCTGCAAGAAAAACGATAAGCCCGTTAAACCGGCCTGCCGGCGTACGACTCTGTTGCACGAGAAGGGGATCACTCGCGATGTAACGCTGTCCAGGTTTTAGAGCTGCCGGGTTAGATGTTTCAGAAGAGTAAAGACTATTTTGGTCTTTTGCAGTGTAAGGTGCACATGCTGTCATAAAGCTGCAAAAAATTATTATCAAGAGAGTAATACCGGTTCGATTCATTATGTGAATGCTCCTTTAGTCTTTAAGTGTTTTTATCTGCGAAAAAATCCCGGACGGTAAATCCATTCGTAATTAGTTGTAGTATATTCCCTGTCATCATTTCTGTATGAGACAGGAAAATCACTACAGCTGTTATCGCGCGCAATTCCGTAGGTATTTCTGAAGCACAATTCATCGTTAGAACAGGGGATAAAGGCTCTTTTGTGCGCTCCATCAGTCACGGCAACCGGAGTGGCACAACCCGACAATGATCCTGCCAAGATCAGGAAGCCAATCAAATTCTTCATTTTATTCATAAAAACCTCCATTTAATCATGTACTTTTTTTGCGGAGTTCCATGTCTGTATAACAAACAAAGACAGGTTCCGCAATAAACTATTATTCTGTAAAATGATCAGACAAATAAAATTATAAGGCATACTTATTTACCCTTGCCATTTATCCTTGCTGTGCTACTATGCACAAAATTTAGGCAATAAATAAATTGTTTTATCCCTCCGGAATCTTATCGGTAAAGTGTATCAAATGCTAAAACCATTAACTATCGGCTCTCTCGTACTTGAGCACAACGTCGTGCTTGCACCTCTGGCTGGAATTACAAATCTTCCGTTCAGGCTAATCTGTCGTCAGGAAGGAGCCTCACTGGCTTTTACCGAGATGGTAAGCGTCAACGGATTGGTGAGAGAAGGTGTGAAGACCCTTGCTCTTCTGAAGAGTTCCCCGGAAGATAGACCTTTAGGAATTCAGCTTTTCGGTGACAAACCTTCCGACCTTGCAGAAGCAGCCAAAATGGTTGAAGGTTATGGTGAGCTGATTGACATCAACATGGGATGTCCGGTACGAAAAGTCGTCGGCACCGGAGCAGGCAGCGCACTTTTGAAGGAACCACTTAAAATTGCTGCCATCATTCGAGCGGTGCGCGCTGTGACCAGTTTGCCGCTGACAATCAAGATTCGCTCAGGTTGGCATTGCGGTGATAATGTTTTTCTTGAAACTGGTCGCATTGCTGAAGAAGAGGGGTGTAATGCTGTTACCCTTCATCCCCGCAGCCGAAACATGATGTTTTCAGGTCAAGCTGACTGGAACCATCTTAAAGAATTAAAACACTCTATTTCAATTCCGGTGTTAGGAAGCGGAGATCTATTTACACCTGAAGACTGTCAGCGAATGTTTCTGGAAACCGGTTGTGACGGTATTATGGTTGCTCGCGGGGCGCTTGGCAATCCATGGATTTTCAGGCAGGTTTGTGACTTGAAGGAAGCCGGTAAATACCATCATATCAGCACAGCAGAACGTGCTGCCACAATCGAAAGGCATCTTGGCCTGTTTATTGAGGAGATGGGTGAAACGGTTGCCGTAAGAGAGATAAAAAAGCATATTGGGTGGTATGCAAAAGGATTTGCCGGTGCTTCTGAAATTCGTCGCACTGCAAATTCTGCTAACACTATTCAAGATATTTTCTTGCTGACAGAAAGAATCAGGAGCGTTGCAGGCAGCATTGGCAATGTTCCGGAGACAGATAATTCCATTTCTAAATCAAGAGCGAGTTTATAATCCATGGCCATGATACTATCGACAGTACACGTTGTTGG
>CAJBRY010000014.1 GCA_903958085.1 uncultured Geobacteraceae bacterium | reverse complement strand
TGAACTTATAGAAAGTATCCTCTTTTGGAACTCATTCCTTCGACCACTAAAACTATTGATTTCATCCTTTAGTTTTTTGATAGTATTAACGAGTTCTGCCGTGGAAGTGATTTTATTGGCAGCAATAAAGGTAGCTGCCGCAACGCCAATACCTATCAACTGTCTTTTTGTATAATCTTTCCTTCTGCCATCATATCCTTTGAGGAATTTACCGAGCCGACCATGATTTATTTCTGCGTGGTAAATATATTTTGAGGTGATTTCTTCATAAAACTTCTTTAGGTCAAAATTTATGAAATCCTCAATTTTAGAAATACCCGTAATCTTTTTAATATTGTAAGCACCACGTATTCTCCATTCACTGTGAATGCATGGTTCGCTTGTTATTTTTGATATTCTTGCATAGACAACATATTTCATGAATTTGCCTCCTAAATAATTTGTCATATCAGAGAACATACCAGTCTCTAGCTTCAATCGTATTGTATGTAATCGGTCTCTTGCATCAAAGGTGAATGGAGTTAAGGTATATTTTTTCAGCATGCTTTTTTTAAGGCGATAACTCTCAAATCTTGCCTCATCCATTGACAATCGCAGAGTATCTTTTGCAACCTCAATATATGATATTTTGTAGTTACCGAGGTCATAGAATGACAGCAATTCAAATAATCTTTTTGTGGGAGCTGTAATGCAAAGTGTGGATTCATAGCCCGCACTATGCGCTGGTTTTGATGCATACCGGACACAAAGTTTAACGCATTCACCTTTTAGCTCGTCCATATCAAGAAGGTCTTCAAGCAGGTCACGTGGAATTCTGGTTATTATCCTCATGCCATCAATGGAATATATGGCGTTTTCAGCAAACATGGCTGCCCTCACAGTTGGTTATTTTACCGATTGCCGTGTCTTAATCCATTCCTCAACTTCTGACCATCTCCAAGCGACAGCAGCGGGACCAATGCGAACAGCAAGAGGAAAAGAACCGTCTTTGCACCGTCTCCAGATACTAGTAGCTGAATAGCCAATAATTCTTGTAAGTTCCTTCAACCTGATAAGTCTGTCTGTTGTTATATGCCCTTGTCCGTTCTTTTCCATGAAGATTCTCCTTTTGTATATTTTTGCGCACTCAGAAACTGAAAAACCCCGTGTCGCTATGTTTCAAGCATATACACGGGGCTTCATTCTAAATAGTGTATTAAATTATTCGTCTAATTGTTTACATCAAACGCTCCTTCTTTAATTTTCTACGGGATGCTAATTCCTCTTCATATTCCCTATCAAGAGTCAGCAAAGCCCTTCCAATTTTGAGACTTGCAAAATACGTGCGTGGAGATACATCTGCACGTCCTGTTAGTTCGAGCTGATTACCGAGAATTTTCCTTCTCTCTGTAAATTTGATTCCCTGTGTTTTAAGCTGTTCATCTGCAAGTGCGAGTTTTTTATTTCGGTCAAACTCGTTGTCTCGTCCGCGCTTCTTCTTACAAGGCACAATAAGTCTATAGAGAAATTCTTTTTCTAATGGGCAAAAATCATCTGTAGACAAAACCTTATCCGCCAAAAATTTTCTGTTTTCAGGGGTGTCATGAAATTCTATACCGTAAGGATGCTTGAAATCATCAATTGTCATTTGTAGTCACCCATTCTTCAAGATAATTTTTGTTTTTGCTCATGCGTCGATGAAACACTTTGTTTGTGCCATACAGAGGAGCTTGTCATGTGAATAGCGTATGAGACAATCTTAGTGGAAGGCAATTATTTTATTACAGCATTTATTACAGCAAGAGCCCACATAAAAACCAAAAGGGCTACAGTTTGTCACTGTAACCCATTGTTTTTAATGGCGGAGAGATAGGGATTCGAACCCTAGGTAACTTGCGCTACACCTGATTTCGAGTCAGGCACCATCGACCACTCGGACATCTCTCCAAGGATGGTTTTATATCCTATTTTCCCGGCTATTTCAAGAAGGGTTTTACTCGACTGCTTATGCTCTAGTGGGTCAGTCTCTGTGATGAAGGTGAACCCTCAATTCCCGGGTTGATACCTATCTGTTTGCCGTCTGCCAGTCCTTTGTAGTAGGCTTCGGAATTAATGTAGCTCCTGCGACTGTGCATTTTTCTCAGATTACCGATTTCGCTCATTGTTTGTAGTATGAGTCTCTCTTTAATAGGAACAAGCGCGCCTGTAGTCACGGGTGTTTCTACTTTTTGCTGCTTCAGGCTTGAATTGATAGTAGATACCGCACCAAGATAATAGGATTGGCGCATCAACTCACGCTGACGATTGGGTAAGTTGAGGGGGATATGGCCCTTCATGTAGTTGGCGCAAAGTTTCCTTACGGTTCTGTCTAGATATATGAATGTATAGGCTGCTATTTGAACATCAGCGCCTACACCGATAAAAGTCATTTTTCCGTTTGCTGGATGGTGAACAGCCTGACAATCAAAAGCAGTGCTGACAACTGCGCTCAGATTGCGCAACCATTTAGGAAGAGTTTTGGCTACGGTGGTTTCGATTTTGTCCGCTCTGTCAGGTTTGCGGGATGCATCTATGTCGGCCATGGCAAGGTTATGCTCCGAGAGCAACCGTTGGACGTGGCTGGCTGCAAGGGCAGCCTCATGTTCATTACAAGAGTTGGCTAAAGCCAGCAGTTTTTTTATTTTTTCAATGATGGGTGCCTGATCCATGAGATCTCACTTTAGAATGCTAAAAAAGTGCCCCGCAGGCGAGTGCCCCGGGGCAATATTTTGAAAATTTTTCCAGTTAAGGTGGGTTATTTAGGCTTTCCGGAATTAGGTATCTTTGTTTGGGTGCGACGATCCTCAATCTTTTGGCGTATGGCATCATATTTTTTTTGCTGTTCTTCTGTAATCTGACTCTTGATATTTTCTGACGTTGCTTTGTTCAGTGCGAGAAGTTTTTCACGACGCTGATCACGGTTTAATGAGTCATTGCCGCGCATTGCTTCAAGCTGAGTGTATTCTTCAAGAAGTATAGGTTTGATTTTCGCCTGTTGTTCCTTCGTTAGACTAAGATCCTTTGTCAGGCGTAGCAGGCGATTGTCAGGGGTGTTCTCGCCAGGATTAGGGCCGGGCCTTGTGTTTCGCTCTTTGGAGCGGTTGTTTGAAATTTTTTGTTTCACGTTGTCCTGACTTTTTTGCTGCTCAACGGTCAGAAAGGGTCTGATCTTTTCTGATGTTTCTTTGTTTAGTTGCTGAAGTTTAGACCTGCGTTCGTCCCGATTCAAAGAGTCGTTACCTCGTAGCGCTTCAAGCTGAGCAAGTTCCTCGTCAAGAATGGGTTTAATTTTCGTTCGCTGTTCCTCTGAAAGAGCTAACTTGGATGTCATCATGTTCAATCGGTAATCAGGGCCACTCTGAGCCCCTTTGCCGCGCTTCATAACGGCAGGCCCTCTAGATCCAGGCGAATCGGCAGTTTCTGCAAGTACAGATGCGCACATAATTACTAAAAACAGTGTAGCAAATGTTACAACAAAGGCTAATTGACGTTTTAAGCTAACCATGAGGTTCTCCTTTTACCCGGAATTTGACATGATCATACCAGAATAATGTGACAGTGCGAGCAAATTTTCTGTGGTCTCAGTTGTCGCTGCGGTTAATGTATGTACGAATCAGTCTGCTTTCTGTGCTTAGTCTGACAAGCAAAGGGAACAGCGCCGCAATAAAAATGATTCCGCATCCAAGCCATTCAAGGTTGTTTAGCCGTTCTCCAAGAACGAAATATCCAGCGATTAGGCTCCAGACAGGATCCAGAGTGTAGACAAGCCCCGCTCTGGTAGGGGTAACGTAACGCTGATAGATGTTCTGGAGGGTGAAGCAGAAAACGGTCGGAAATAAGGCGCAGTAAAATATCGACAGTATGGCCGGTTTTGTGAAGTTGAAGTCTTGTAGTGGTAGCAGCAGTGTCGCTGCGCCGGCTATCATAGAAACTGTTGCAAACTGCACCAGCGAGATCAGATAAGAGTCATCATCCTTCAGAACTTTGGAAACGGAGATAATATGGCAGGCGATCAGAAAAGCGCAGAATGTGGAGAGTAAATCACCTCGACTGAATCCACCTCCTCCACTGGTTGCTAACAACGCGATTCCGGAAACTGCGAGTACAATTCCGACAAGATTTACTTTTCCTATGCGGTCCCGCCAGATAATTTTCGTTATTATTGGAATGAAGAGTACGAAGAGGTTGTTGAGAATTCCGGCTCTCGATATGCTGGTTCCTTGAATGCCGAAGACAAAACTAATATTTGTCAGTCCGAGAGCCGTTCCTACCTTCATACCTCGCACAACGATGCATGAATTTATGTTTTTCAGGCGTTTGAAACAGACCAGTAGCATGATGGAGGTTGCAATTATGAATCTGGTAAGTACGAAGATTTGCGGCGGAATTGTGGCGATGCCGATCTTGGTGAAAAGAAAACTGCCAC
>CAJBRY010000013.1 GCA_903958085.1 uncultured Geobacteraceae bacterium | reverse complement strand
TTACCCAATTTCCATACATTACAACCATCACAGTATTCATACTCAAAACTGTCAACAAGCTCCTTAATCAGATAGAGCCCATATCCACCTTCATCACGTTCCAACATATCCTCTTCATCAAGATCAGCAGACGCTGCAACCGGGTCAAAACTTTCTCCACCGCTGATCACGGAGACTCTTAACTCCGCTTCAGTGCAGGTGACTTCAACTTTAACCGTTGTTGAGCGGGTATGTTCGACAGCATTATTCATGGCTTCATTCACAGCCATGACTATATCATCGGCACTCTCACTATCCTTACCGAAATATTCTGCACAAATCTCCTGCAACGCGACTCTGGCAATATCCACGTTTTTAAAGTCGGCCTCGAATTCCATAATCCGTTTGCGTGTATCCATAATCAGAGCCTCTTGATTGCAAACATAGTGAGGTCATCGTCAAATTTACCGTCACAAAATTCTGATACTTCCGTAAGGAGTGTGGAAATCAGTTCCGTTGGTGATCCGTTTAGCCTGATCAATGAATCTACAAGCTTTGATTCAAATTCGACATTAACACTGTTTTTAGCTTCCACAAGGCCATCGGTGTAAAGAAATAATGTACTACCAGGATTAAATTGAAATTGCTGTGTTTCCCATACATCATCGGGATCCCAGCCTAGTACTGGGCCGGTCGACTCAATCATTTTAACATCTGCACCGTTATAAAGATAAACGGGGTTATGTCCGGCGGAAACTACACTCAGCACGTTACTTTCGCGATCAAGAGTCATATAGGCAAGAGTAAGAAACATACCACTGTCCATCAGGATTTGACTGAGCATACTGTTTGCAGCAGTAACAATTTCAAGCGGGCTCTCCATGGTCTGCCCCAGAGAACGAAGCATACCATTGCAGACCGCCATCACAAGAGCAGAGGAGGTACTGTGACCTGAGATATCACCAATCAAAAAATGCGTACATTTATTTGTCTCCAAAGAATCAAAAAAATCACCACCAATTTTATTAGCCGGCTGGTAATAAATACCGGTCTGAAAGCCTTTTAATTCCATGTTAAATGGCAAAATATTCGCTTGCACCTTGCTAGCAAGTTGCTGTTCCTTTTCCAAGGCTCTGTTTTGCAGAGCAAGGTCATTTTGCAAATTCAACAATCTTTCCTGCTGTTTGTCACCAATATTTACCAGTTGGATACTCTGATTCAATAGCTTCTTATAACCCAAATATAGCTTCTCAAACTGAGGCCCGATAGAATTATCAGTCAAATCCGAATTCAGCATTACGTTTTCGGCGTAATCCAGAATTGAATATTCAGTTTTAAAAATGTCGTTTTTATTACGATACTTCATTACTCACTTCCTTTTTCAAATTCAAGCCGGTTTCGGCCTTTTAATTTGGCCTGATATAGCAGTTCATCAGCCTTGGCAACAACATCCACAGCCGAACCGTCTGAAATGCAATTAACAGTAACCACTCCAAGACTGGCAGTCACTTGATTTGCTACGCTTGAACCCGCATGCGGAATGGCAAGTGCCATTATGCTGCTACGAATATTATCGCCAATAGCAACTGCACCACCTTGGTTGGTCTCAGGCAGAATGCAGGCAAACTCTTCACCGCCATAACGCGCTACCAGGTCAGCAGGACGGCATGTACAACTTTTTATAACTGCTGCAACTTGACGCAAACATTCATCACCATTGATATGCCCATAATTGTCATTGAAAGCTTTGAAGTAGTCAACATCCAGCATAATCACGGATAATTCGGCTCCTGTGCGGGCGTGACGGGCGTATTCCTGCACCAATATCTCGTCAAAACAGCGCCTGTTGGCGATACCGGTCAAACCATCTGTAATGCATAATGCTTCTAACTCCCGGTTTTTCTCAGTGATATCGATCTGCAAATTATATAATCTATCCTGCTGTCGATCCGCGATATTTATCAACTGAATACTTTGGCGCAGAAGCTTTTTATACCCGAGATAGAGCTCCTCGAATTGTGTTTTAATCGGTAAATTGGAATTATCCATGTTTTGCAGCACTACATAGGCTGCATCGAGAATTTTATAATCAGCCTGAAAAATTTCGTTTCTATTGTCAGACTCCATTTTAGAAATTTCCTTATACAGCTATTAGATTAAAGTCCAACTCGACAAATTCCTTAAAGTCCTGCGCGCATTCCATCTCGTTTTCATTGTCTTTGTCATAATACCAATTGACACAAATTTTTCTGCCACTGTTGCCTGCTTCTTCAAATTTTTCGAGGAGCATTAAAATACATTTCGAGCTGCTAGTATTTATGTAGGGAAGGCTTATCTCCAGATTAATCGTACCGTCATCGTCAATTTGTCCAAAAAATGCATCCAGCCATTGAAAGATAGGATCGTAAAATTTAAATGAGTTCTCCGGATAAGACTCACCTTTGACTGCAAGCACTCTGGTTACGGCATTAAAATCAACTTTTGGCGTTGACTTAGATGGTTCTATAAATAAAGATTCCACGGTTATTCCTCCTACACGATCACTTTTAATTCAAATAGTGAATATGTCTCATCAAGGGTCTCAATTGAAAATTCCAGGGGTTGGCTGGCTCTTTTGGCAATGTCGATAATACCTACTCCCGCACCTGTTTGTCCCGGCTCAAATTCTTTTTTGAGCTGTTCTTTATACATTTTTTTCAGTTCATCTTTGTTTGCGCCGACTACGGCATTCAGCTTTGCCTGAAGTGACGCTACATCATTGTTTTCCATAACATTACCAGACCATATAAAATAACGGTTTTCCTCCTGGCCTATACTGACAATAGCTGAGTTGGCAATACGGTTGTAGCCAGCTGAATTTTCTTTGCTGATAACGTAGTTTTTGATGTTTTGCGACTGCTCAACAAATATCGAAAATACGTTAAATATATCATTTTTGGGCCTTTCTTCATTTTCCATATGCAACTTTACTGCATCACCTATTTCCTCAATCAAGCCTTGGGAAAAACGCCCGGAAAAACAAATCGAAATCCCGCTTGAACCAAGAACATTCTGAATTTCTGTTAGCTTGCTTTTCATATTGTCCTCCTTTCATATTTATTTTAATGGTCAATCAAGCTGCTTAAATGATCCTTCAGACACCTTCCAAAGTGCCAACGGGGGCTTTGCAGGATCACCCTTTGTGTCAAATTTAATCACGCCGGTAAGGCCACGATGGTCTATGGCGCGAATAGCATCTATGACCTTAGCGCTTTCAACGGTTCCGGCATTTTTGATAGCATTGAGCAATACATTCACTGCATCATAAGCATAAAAGGAGAAAATTCCCGGCTTACCGAATTTCTTCTCGTAGACACCGGCAAAAACCTTGCCATCCGGCAATCTGGAAGCATCAAGACCAAAGGCCGCTATTGTGCCTTCCGCGGCACGACCTGCCACTTTACTGAGTTCATCATTTATAATTCCGTCGCCACCAATTAATGGTGCTTTGCCTCCAAGTTCTTTATACTGTTTAATAATAAGGCTAGCCTCTGGAAAGAAACCACCAAAAATTATAGCCTCTGGTGCAACAGCATGGACCTTTGTGGCGATGGCTGTATAGTCTTTCTCTCCTTTGTTTATCCCCTCAAAAAGAAGCACCTTGGCCTTACTGCCAATTATCTTTATAGCTTCATCCGCAAACCCCTGACCATAAGTAGTCTTGTCGTGGAGAACCACTATTTTTTTAACCTTCAAGGTATTTAGAGCATAGTCAGCAGCTATCCTAGCAATCTGGTCATCTCTGCCGCAAACTCGCGACACGTTTTTGTAGCCTCGCTCCGTTAAGACTGGATTAGTTGAACATTGAGATATCTGCGGAATTCCTGCTTTGTTGTAAACTTCTGATGCGGGAATAGAACAGCCGCTGTTATGATGTCCGATGACCCCAACGACTTTCTCTGTCTCAAACATTCTGGCAACTGTGGTTGCCTGTTTCGGATCGGCATTGTCATCACCTTCGACAATAACGATCTTTTTCCCCAAAAGACCGCCTTTGGCATTCCACTCTTCAACAGCCAGTTTTGTAGCATTCAGCGTCTGCATACCTAATGGCGCCTGATCACCGCTGAATGGACTGGCTACACCGATTTTGATGACTTCCTCTTTCTTCTGACAGGCTGTTAGTGTAGCTAATATCATTAACAATAAAATAACTTTTTTCATATTCCGATTCTCCCTTCCAGTTTTTCCCCGATTTCAAAACCGACTACGGTTATATCATCACGCTGCTCAACGTTACCCAACCTTTCTGCTATGTGCTGCTCAACTGCGTGCTGTTGCTCGTAGAAAGATTTACCTGCAACCAACTTAAGTAGATTGATAAATCCGGTACGACCAATACCCCATTTTCCCACTTCAGCATGTTGATCCAATAGCCCATCAGTCGTGAGATATACCACACTACCGTCAACCCAATCGATCAGACGATCTTCATATACAACATCTTTTCGCAGAGAATAACCAACACTGTGCTTGGTACCTTTATATTCAGTTATTTCTCCATCCTTCTCCAGAAACAGTGACAGCTTGGCACCTGCAAACATGAATTTTCTGTCTATTTTGTCAATCAGGCAGAGAGCAACATCAGCACCATCATTAGCAAGTGAATCTTTGTAATCTTGAGACAATGTTTCTTTCAGGCGGTTATGTATTTTGTACAGAAGGTCTGATGGCTTTACCCCTTCAAGTTCGCGCGGCAGACCATCTAGAATCGACCCCATGGTCATGGTCATCAATGCCCCAGGCACACCATGTCCCGTACAGTCTACCACTGCTACCAGCACAAAACGTTCATCGCCACGGCACCAATACATATCACCACCAACAACATCTTTGGGCTTCCAGATAACAAAACATTTATCCGCAGAGATACCAAGTCTATGTGGCAAAGGTGGCAAAATCGCACGCTGCAGACGTTCCGCATAGTCAATGCTCTCCATGATGCTGTCATTCTTTTCTTGCAGTTCATGTGTGCGCTCTGCCACTTTCTGTTCAAGAGAGATACGGTGCTCCTGAATGGTATCAGCCATCTGGTTGAAGCTTGCTGCCAGATCTCCAATCTCATCGTCGCTATTCAGTTTTACACGGGCATCCATGTCGGTTGCGCTAAATGATCTAACAGCGTTGTGAAGGAGTTTTATCGGAAGGGTCATACCCTTGACAAGATGCAACATGATACCGATGCCAATCAGCAGGGAAACAAACATTGCTGCTGCAAATCCATAGAGCAGTAAGCTTAGCGGTTTGCTGTACTCTGCGGCATCAGTCGCAATACCCAAAATCCATCCTGACGTATCAATTCTGCT
>CAJBRY010000012.1 GCA_903958085.1 uncultured Geobacteraceae bacterium | reverse complement strand
CGACCCAATTCAATGCGGAACTCACAATTATCCATGTTATTAACGAACCGGTTGATTTGCGGGGTTTTTATGTGCCTCAAATCTCTTTTGAAGAACTGGAAAAAGAGATTGAAGAAAGTGCCGTGAAAATGATGGAAATATTTTGCAGTTCAAGATTGGGCAGTTTTTCAAATTTCAAAACGACTATAGTCACAGGCATTCCATTTGATGAGATTATTGCTGCTGCTGATAAAATGGGTACTTCGTTGATTGTCATGGGTACACATGGCAGAACTGGTCTTGATCATCTTCTATTTGGTAGTACGGCCGAACGTGTTGTGCGTTCTGCTAACTGCCCTGTTCTGACGGTTAGATTGCCCCCAGTCTAGGAACGACAAAATAAGAGTTTTGAAAGAGCCATTACTCCATGTTGACTGACCATGCCCCCTGCAGCAAAGCAGCCTCTGTTGTCATAATTGATGATGACAAGAACATTCTTGAGTTGACCTCACTGATCCTTTCAAAGAACGGCTTTCAACCATATATTGCAAGCAGTGCGCTTGATGGTTTCGAACTTGTTTCGCTCCACAATCCTGAACTGGTCCTGCTTGACTACATGATGCCGGAGATTGACGGGTTGTCTGCGTTGCAACACATCAGAACACGCTTTCATGATACATACGTTGTTATGCTTACAGGTAAAGGAAGTGAAGAGGTCGCTGTTGAATTGATGAAGAATGGCGCATCTGAATATATTCTAAAGCCATTCAATAATCGAAATCTGATTGAACGTCTTCAAAATGTTCTTAGAATCCGTGAAATAGAAATTCATAATCGTGAGTTGCAAAAGCAGCAGGAGCATCTGTTGTTTGAGATCGAACAGTGGAATCTGGAACTGCAAAAGAGAGTGCGGGAAAAATCTGAGGCGCTTCAGAACGCCCAGGAAGAGATAGTTCAGTCTGAAAAACTTGCTGCTCTGGGGTATCTGTCAGCTGGAATGGCTCATGAGATCCGAAACCCTCTCAATTCAATTTCTTTGTTTATTCAATTGATGCGACAGACAGCAACCGAGCCGGATCAGATTGAATATCAAGCCAAAATCCTTAAAGAAGTTGATCGTATAGATTCAATTATCCGTAAATTGCTTGATTCTTCCCGTAGAACGCGTGCCATCTCATCAAATGTGCAGATTGACCAGGTAATTGATAGTGCGATAGAAGCTTTTGCTCCTCAGATAGAGACCAGAAAAATTCAGATTGACAGGAGATATCACTGCATCCCCCCACCAATTACTGCCGATCCGTGCGAACTGGAACAGATTTTTACCAATCTTTTTTTGAACGCGATAGATGCTATGGCTCGAGGAGGACAACTTTCTATTGAGGTATTTGAAAGTAGTGGACGTGTTGTTGCCAGAATAGGTGACAGTGGAAATGGTATTGCTGAAGATGTACTACCCAAGATATTTGAGCCTTTCTTCAGCACAAAGAGCCGCGGTACAGGTATGGGATTGCCTGTTGCGCAACGCATTGCACGTATGTATGAAGGGAGTATGGAAGTTGAAAGTTCAACATCTGAGGGTACAACGTTCCGACTTGAATTCCCTGCAAACCGCTAAGCATTCTTCCTTTCTTTTTTCAGGTGATGTAGTGTATTATCACCATCGAAAATAATCACCTTCCAACTGTGTGCAGTCATGAGCGATATAACAAAAAAAATACTAATAATCGATGATGATCCTTTTTTTCTGAAAGTTTTGACCGATAATTTCAGTGAAAATGGATTTACAGTGTTTAATGCCAATGATGGCGTTGAAGGGGTAAAAGCTTTCATCGAGAAGCAGCCAGATGTAGTTATTTCGGACCTTGTGATGCCCAGAATGGGTGGCGTCAGCACCTGTATGGAAATAGGACGCCTTGCCGGAGACAATCCACCGGTAACGGTTCTTCTTACCTCAATGTTTCAGGAAACTCCTCATGAACATAGCGCACCCGAAATGGGTGCTAAAGTTCATATCCCAAAATCCACCCGTCCTCTGGACATCGTAATAATTGTAGAACAACTCCTGGAACGCGGCAAATATCTGTAGTTTCCCCCATGCCTTTTATCTACCGAAACCTTTCTCTTGCCCCTACGGATCGTCAAGAAACTCTCTCTGTCAGACTGGCCGAAAAACTTTGCGTACCGCTGAAATCTTTGCGGAATATCTGCATTGTTCGCAAAGGGATAGACGCCCGCAAAAAAGCCAATATAAAGCTGATCTACACCATCTCGTTTTCTGCTGATGAAGCTGTCAGAAAATTATTGGGAAACGACCCCAATTTGGAATGGGAGGAGGAAAAGACTGTTGAATCGCTGCCACAAATCCGCTCTGATAAAAGGATTGTTATAGTCGGCAGCGGACCGGCTGGGCTTTTTGCGGCTCTTCGCCTGGCGGAGTATGGATTGACGGCGACGCTCTTAGAGCGGGGTGAACCGGTGGAGCAAAGGGCGCTGACGGTGCAGCGCTTCTGGAAAGACGGAATTCTTGATCCTGAATCCAATGTTCAGTTTGGTGAAGGTGGCGCGGGGACTTTTTCCGACGGAAAGCTTACCTGCCGCTCAAAAGATCCTTTAGTGCCGTGGGTGCTGGCTAAGTTTGCTGAATTTGGGGCACAACCTGAAATATGCTATCTGGCAAAGCCCCACATAGGCACTGATCGTTTGAGGACCGTTATTAGCGCAATCCGGTGCAAGCTGATTGAAAAGGGTTTTTCTATCCGTTTTGGCTGCTGTATGACTGATATGAATATCTCAAACGGTTGTGTAACTGCAGTGACTTTGAATAATGCCGAGGAGATTCCTTGCGACCATTTGATTCTGGCAAGCGGGCATAGTGCGAGGGACACTTTTGAGCTGTTGGAGCGCCTGAGTGTCCCCCTGCAGCGCAAGCCATTTGCAATGGGTCTGAGGGTAGAACATCCTCAAGAGCTGATAAATCGAATTCAGTATGGCAATGAAAACCTTTCAAATCTGCCTGTGGCAGACTATGCAGTTGCTTTTAATAACGACACAACCGGTCGCAGCGCCTATTCATTCTGCATGTGTCCTGGCGGTGTTGTAGTCGGAGGAGCTTCAGAGGAAGGCGGTGTTGTAACAAACGGCATGAGCGGTCAGATGAGAAACTCACCGTATGCTAACAGCGCTCTGGTGGTTAATGTCAGAGAAAATGATTTCGAAGGGGTCGGACCGCTGGCTGGAGTAAGATTTCAGCGCCGATGGGAAAAGCTCGCGTATCAACTTGGTGGCGGTGATTATAGAGCGCCGGCGCAGAATATGCTGGCCTTTATGGGGCTTCCAGGAAAAGGAACTGTTAACTCAAGCTACCGACCAGGTATTTTGGAAACGGAACTGGATTCAGTGATGCCTAAATATATTATTGAAACCTTGCGGGAAGGAATAGCTTGTTTTGGACGAAAACTAAAAGGTTTTATAACTGCAGATGCGACACTTATAGGTATTGAATCCAGAACCTCATCACCAGTGAGAATTCTACGTGACAGCAGTTTCGAATCAGTTGGTGTTAAAGGTCTATATCCTGCCGGTGAGGGTGCAGGGTACGCGGGGGGCATCATGAGTTCTGCCGTTGATGGCATCAGGGTCGCTGATAACATTGCTGGAAGACTCTGACTGGCAGAAGAAGATACCTCCCCACCCCCTTTTCAAGGCTTTGGAATGTGGAGTTTTAAATCCAGTTCACGTACCTTTCCGAAAGACGATAGCGGTTGATCAAACTTTGCGGCATCACCAACAACGACAAGTTTGAATGAATCCGGATGCAGGTATTTTTGTGCTGCATCGAGAATATCAGTTTTGGTTACCTTACCAATATTTTCTCTATAGCGTTCAAGATAGTCGTATGGATAGCCGTAGAACTCAAGTCTGGCACGCTGGGTTACAATTGAAGCCGGACTTGTAAAGCCAAACATGAAAGAATTTATCATATATTCACGGGCAGCGCTCAATTCTTCGTCGGAGACCGGTTCCTTAGTCATGTCAGCAATTATTTTATTCATCAGGTTTATGGTTTTGACTGTTGACTCTGCTTTTGTTTCAGTTTCGGCTACAAAGCTGCCGGTAAAGCGACGACCTATGTCGAAGTGGCTGCCAACGCTGTAGGCGAGTCCCTGATTGGTGCGAATTTCCAAAGTCAGTCTGGATGTAAAACTTCCTCCAAGAATATAGTCCAGGAGTCGCACTGCATATATGTCAGGAGTATCTTTATTCAGTCCAAGGTGCCCCATTCTAATAACTGACTGGTTAACATCTTTTTTTCCGTAAACCACTTCGCTTTGAAACTTCAGATTCGGCTGTGGAATTTCAGGCAAAGTTAGAGGAGTGCTGTATTTCACCGGTTTAAATATTCCGTTCAATTCTTTCAGCATTGAGTCACGATCAAAATCACCGGACACCGCCAGCATCATGTTGTCCAGTCTGAAATATCTACTATGATAATCGATCAGATCTTTACGGGAAATAGAGCTTATTGATTCGTAGGTTGTGATATTGCCGAGAGGATGATCCGCATAGATAGCCCTTCCGATTTCGCGACCGGCAATATCCTTGGGGTCATCATTTTGCCGTCGCAGGGCTTCTATTGATTGCCTGCGGAAAATTTCCACCCTTTTTTCAGCAAAGTCAGGTCGTAATAGAACATCGCTAAAAATCTGCAAAGTCCTGCTGAAGTTTTTTTGTAGCGTCGTCATAGAAACTGTTCCCATATCACTGCCGATGCCGCTTTCTACGGCTGAAGCCATGAATTCCAGCTCGTCGTCCATTTTTTCCGGCAGTATTCCTCCCGCGCCGCCACTACGCATTACAGCACCTGCCATGCTTGAAAGTCCTGTATTTTCGGACTTGTCGTAAACCGAACCGGTTTTTACCATAGCAGTCATGTTTATTATAGGCAGTTCGG
>CAJBRY010000011.1 GCA_903958085.1 uncultured Geobacteraceae bacterium | reverse complement strand
GTTTTTTTTCAGGTTTTGATTTTCTCAGTGCCTCTGAGTCTCCGTGGTAAATAGCTTATTAAATCCGGTTGTGCGACAGATTGGTCGCCAACCCAAAAGGAGTACACCATGTCAAACTTACTAAACCTTGAAGTTAAAAAGATTGTTGAAACCACTCCTGAAGAAATAGAGAAGGTTCAGAACTGGATCAACACTGAAGAGTATAAAGAGAAGAATTTTGCCCGTCAGGCGCTGGTTATCAACCCCGTCCATGCCTGTCAGCCGCTTGGTGCCCAGTTGGCCGCCCACGGTTTTGAAGGTACGCTCCCTTTTGTACATGGCTCGCAGGGTTGTGCCTCCTACTACCGCTCAACATTGAACCGTCATTTCCGTGAACCGGCACCTGCCGTATCCGATTCGATGACAGAGGATGGTGCGGTATTCGGCGGACAGAACAATCTGCACGAAGGGCTTGAAAATGCTAATTCTATTTACAAACCTAAAATGATAGCGGTTTTTACCTCATGTATGCCTGAGGTTATCGGTGATGACCTGACCGCCTTCATCAAGAATGCCAAACAGAAAAGCTGCGTACCAAAGGATATGCCTGTTCCTTATGCCAACACCCCCAGCTTTAACGGCACCCATATTCACGGCTACGATTCGATGCTGGTTTCCATTCTGCAGACCCTTACAGAGGATAAACAGGTTGAAGGACGCTGCACCGGCAAATTAAACCTTATTCCGGGCTGCGACTTCAACACCGGTGATTATCGAGAATACAAGCGCATTCTCAAAGAGTTCGGCATACCTTACACCATCCTTGCCGATATCTCTGATACTTTTGATTCACCATGCGACGGCAGTTATCACGTCTACGCGGGTGGGACTAAGCTTGACGACGCTGCCGACTCGATCAACGGTAAAGCCACTATCGCTATAGGTCCATATGCAACTCCGAAAACGTTCGGCTGGATCAAGGACAACTACTCAGGGAAGCATGTTTCCATGCCGATGCCGATGGGCATTGCCAAGACTGACGATTTCATCATGAAAGTTGCAGAACTGTTCAACAAGGAAGTGCCGGCTTCACTGAAGAATGAGCGTGGCCGGGCCGTTGATGCTGTGACCGATTCACATCAGTACATGCATGGCAAAAAGTTTGCGGTCTATGGTGACCCCGATTATCTGATGGGTTATGTTTCGTTCCTGCTGGAAATGGGCGCCCGTCCGTACCACATCCTCTGCAGCCGTGGCACCAAGAAGGTTGAGAAGGAGCTGCAGGCCTTGCTTGATGGCTCAATGTACGGCAAGGGGTGCAAGATCTACATGAATAAGGACCTGTGGCACCTGCGCAGTCTGCTGATGACTGATCCGGTTGACGGCGTAATCGGCGACAGTCACGGCAAGTTTGCTACCAGAGATGCCAAAGTTCCACTGTTCCGTTTCGGATTCCCGGTTTTCGACCGAGTTAACAAGCATCGTTATCCGCTAATAGGCTATCAGGGTGTGGTCAATATGGTAACTGAAATCTGCAACAAATTTATCGATATCAAGGATGAAACATGTGAGGATCGCTATTTTGAATTGATGAGGTAGTGAAACACTGCTTTTTGGGGCCTGACGGCGTAATCTTTAAAAGCCTTGCCAAGACAAAAAACATCTGCACTCCATAAAAAGCCAAAACAAAAGGGCGCTTTTTTGAAAGAAGCGCCCTTTTTGCGTGTTGTCTCCGATTGCATTAATCGAAGCTGAAAGTGTATATTGCTGTAGGGTATTGTCCCTGGAGGTGCTGAACCGATGCCAATGACAATTTTTGAAGCAATGAGCGGCAATATCAGCTCTTTTCTCGGCGGAGCAGAAGTAGCGCTGACACCTGGCGTCAAACGTCCACAACATAACGGTAACCATATTTTTCTGCCGGTTGCAATTGATGAGCAGGAGTATCTGTTTTGTGCCACTCGAGACAACATTCCGTTTACACGTCTTGAAGAGTCTTTCTGCGGAGAACTGCTGACAGCTTTTGCAATGC
>CAJBRY010000010.1 GCA_903958085.1 uncultured Geobacteraceae bacterium | reverse complement strand
CGAAAGAGGAGAAAAGAACACGTCTATCGGGACCCTGGTCAAGGTAGCAAAAGGACTAAATATTGAAGTAGCAGATTTATGCAACTTTCGTAATCTCCAACCAGACGTGAAGAAAATGAAAAGGTCTTTCGTTGAGGACATTAATACATCTTCCCCAAAAACCATAAAAATACTATCGGATTTATTAAGCGGGCTGAAATCACTGCAAGGACGATCAGGCTAGTGGTTGCTCCTGCCCGGTCATCGTGCTGATTATGGCGAGCAGGGCAAGCAATCAAAATAGAACCTTTCACCCAGTTATCAATGATGTTATTCCCTCGGTAAACATGATATGAAGGATAAAGCTTGTGACGACTGTTACATCTTTTCAATGAGAAAACCGATACATATTTAAGTTGCAGGCCGGTAAAGATTTGATCCCAATATTTGCCACCAATTGTTCGCCTTTCAGCTGGAAACCGTTTAGTGCTTGTGAAAAGTTTGAGATCATGAGGAGAATTAATGCCTGAGTTGCTGCAGAACAAGATGAAGAAAACGATCATTAATTTCATTGTATCCCTGTTATTCATACTCATTGCTTCGCCTTTGCTGGCACTTGAGGCGATAGATATCAATCAGGCCATCCGTGATAGGGGTGCCCACTGGGTTGCCGGGGAAGCGTCTGTCTTGAAACTATCGCCCGATGAAATAAGGCGCCGCCTCTTGCCGATAGAGTTCAAAAAGTCTAGCCACCAGGCCAAATCCTATCGGTTTTCTGCAAAAGTCAATCGTCTCCCCACTAAGATTGATTGGCGAAACGTCAATGGCCACAATTACGTCACAGGTGTGAGAGACCAGGGGAACTGTGGCTCATGCTGGGCCTTTGGCAGCACGGCGATACTCGAATCCAGAATACTCATTACAAGCCATACGCCCGATAAGGATCTGGACCTTTCAGAACAAGCGATGGTATCGTGCGATGACAAAAATTTAGGGTGCTCAGGCGGGTACCCCGACCTTGCGATGTCCTACCTGAAGACAGCCGGCATTCCACTGGAAACCGACGCTCCCTACAATTCCGGGGGAACGGGAATAACTGGAGCCTGTACCGCCAAAATGCAGCAAAATACTTATAGGGTTACAGGCTTTGAAGATGTTGCCACATCCGTAGAGGCCATAAAAAACGCCATCGTCCAATATGGACCGTTGGTAACGGGCTTTGTCGTCTATACGGACTTTCTTTCCTACCAATCGGGAGTCTACAGTCACGTAACCGGAGTGGCGGAGGGAGGGCATATGGTCGCTATCGTCGGTTACGATGATGCGGAACAGGCCTGGATAATCAAGAACAGTTGGGGACCGGATTGGGGTGAAGGCGGGTTTTTCAGAATTAAATCCGGTACGAACGAGTGCGATATTGAGGACGAGGTCTATGTGATTAACTATGCCACTGTGCCCGGGACTTCCTTTGTCCTGAACCCTGCCAGTGCTGATTTCGGCACACTCGTTCTTCCCGATCAACTATCTGCAACCCTTCCCTTCATGATCACGAATAACGGATCGGTGCCCTTAACGAATACCTCATTGGTGGTAACAAATTCGAAGTATTCTGTTCTCCCCCTCAATGTTTCAATCATTGCATCGGCAGCTTCGACAGACATTCAGGTAACGTATACTGCACACGCAGGGAAAACAGCCGACGTAGGAGAGTTGCAAGTGGTTTCCGCCGAAGTCACTCGAAAAATCTCGCTTACCGCCCAAACGAACACAAGACCGGCTCAGCCGACCAATCTGTGGCCATCCGATGGGGCAACCATGCAACTGCCCGGAAAGCTTTTCGCATCTGCGTTTGTCGATGCTGACGGCGATGCTCATGAGGCAAGCCAGTGGATCATTCAAAACACTTCAGGCGGCATTATCTATTCCGGTTCCTTTGATGCGGCCAGTAAAACTTCTTTCACGGTTCCTTCCGTCACCCTGCAAGCGAACACAAAGTATTACTGGCAGGTGATCTATCTGGATGAGAGGGGAATCGTATCTTCAGCCTCGGCTTTAACAGCATTTACGGCAGTGAGCCCCGTACCTGGGAGCAAAGGTGCCTGTTTTATTGCCACTGCGGCATTTGGTTCGCCCATGGCCGGACAGGTAGAAATCCTTCGGCAGCTTAGAGACAGGTGCTTGCTGACCAATAATCTTGGGCAGAAGTTTGTCGCTTGGTATTACCGTAATGGGCCTGCTGTCGCAAACTACATTCAGGATAAACCGTTCGCAAAGGTGGCGGTGCAGATAGCACTGTATCCATTGATCGGCTTCTCCTTACTGCTGATCAATGGATACATGCCTTTTGTGATGATGGGACTTCTTCTTTTGACCGCAGTGCTGTATTTCAGCTTCAAGCAGAAGAGATTGAACAACAGATAACACTAATGGGGATCTAAATAAAATAATCAGCTCCGAAACTTTATCCGGCTCCGGAGCTGATTTATCTCCTACAAGCATATAGAGCCTTGAAACTTCTTGTCGTTCTTACACCAGGTAAAGGGAGATGGTGGTCACCTCGCTCTCAAAGCGCGCAATATTTTTTCAAAAATTAGGAATTTTGAGATACGTATAACACCTACAACTAAATGTTTCCAATTTTGAATTGTGTTGAGGATTACGATTCGAAATGCTTATGATGAAGCAATATGTGACGGCCCTACCGGCGCTCATCATAGATCTGCCGTGGCCCATTCCCTTAAGAGGCTTTCATTTAAACAGTCCAATCAAGTCAATCTCCTGCCAGTCGAAATG
>CAJBRY010000009.1 GCA_903958085.1 uncultured Geobacteraceae bacterium | reverse complement strand
GATCCTTGGGGTAAGCCGTATATTATTCCTGTAAACCTGCTGTTGCCGGGTAACCCTCCTCCTTATACCGGGCCTGTCTTTATTTTTTCTGCGGGACCTGGTTCAGGTGGATCTCCGGTTTATGATACTGATAAGGCTGCCGAAAATCTTGGCAATGATGATATTGGTGTTCGTATACAGTAATCACTTATTTCAGTTGATGTTCTGTTTATGCCCTGTCTTGTGCTTGCAAGACAGGGCATACTTGTTTTAAGGTGGGGGCAGAAGCGTAACAAATGGCCGGCAAACTTACATACACCTATCAAAAATGACTATTTCACGACTTAAAACTCTAATTTTAACATCGATTATGCTTTCAATATTTGTATCTACTTTAGTGTTTTCAGCTAGCAGATACAGAGATTCAACGCTTAACATTGATGCAACGTCGATGGAAAAGGGAATTGGAACAGTTCACTTTGAAGGAGCCGGTTCTTATGATAATTCCAGCAGGAATTTTGAAATTAATGAATATGATGGTGATGAAGGGCTGAAAAAACTGTATGTAATAGAACTACCAGCTACGAGATTGAAGTCGATCAGGATTGCACCGCATGTGCGTAGTGGTTTTTTTGGAGTTGACAGGATAATTCTGGCTAACGATAGCATAAGCTATATGTGGGATGATCAGGGAGTCTGTTATCAGCAGATACAGGTGACAGGGTTTCATGAGAAAGAACCGTGTTTAGCGGGTTCTCCAGTCATTTCAGCGGCTGCTGACTCTTCAATAATAATTTCTGCAATACCGGAAACCGGATTTATAAATACTTTTGAGTCAAGACTGCAAAAGACTCTAACCGCTGGATTAGCTACAGTGCTTGCCACATTGTGGTTGTTATGGCCGAGTTACAGGCATAATGGCACGTCCTGTTTTAACCATTTTGCGCATAAATTCATATGGCTCGCAATTGCAGTCGGTTTTGCATATCAACTCTATCTGGTAACGAGGTATTCTGTTGATATCCCCCGCCAGGACGAGTGGATATACTTCAGGCCAGATGCTCTGATAAAAGGACTCACATGGCAGTGGTTGCTTGGGTTTCATGGTGAACATCCGCTTTTATTGACAAAGTTGATGGCCTGGTTAAACCTTAAGCTGTTTAAACTGGATTTTGCGTTACAGAACATATTTAACCTGCTAATCTTCGGGGGTTTGCTGGTTACAATTCTTAAATTCAAAGATTTGGTATTGGGCAGGGGAAAGTTTCTCCTGTTTCCGCTGTTTGTTGTTTTTATGTTTTCAACTGTCAATTATGAAAATCATATTTGGGCATTACAGTCCAATTACCATCTGGTGCTTCTTTTTTCACTGCTTTCTCTCTATCAGACATACAGCAGGGACTTTTCGGTAAAGCCTGCACTACTGTTTAACCTGTATGCTATCCTTGCAATACTGACATACTCAGCTGGAATTGTATTTATAACGATTTATCTGATTTGTGTAGCTGTATTTATTGCAGCGGGAATTACTGGAAAAAGGATTAATAACAGGAGCGGATTAATATTTTTACTGTCTGTTTGTTTGGTATGCGGATTTAATGTTTGTTTAAGCTTGTTGGGAAATGGTACATCAACCCTGTCTTCTCCTATGACTTATCCAAATTGTTTAAAGTTCTGGGATTTTTTTCTGAACGTAATAAGCTTCGGTTTTGGATTTAAGCAGGTGAATATTTTCCCAGGTATTATCTGCTTTTTAATGATAGTTTTACCCCTGTTTTTCTTGCTCATAAAAAAAGAATCAAGGTGGCAACCATCCACCTGGCTTGTTCTTACTGCTGTGCTTGGAATACTTGCGGTTCTTGCCGCAATAACTCTTGGCCGCGCATGGGGATATCCCCCAAAAACGTCGCGTTATGTTGAAGTTTCATTTATGTTAATTCCATTCACTGCTTTAGGGTGGTGGCTGGTTACGAAGGAAGGCTTACAAAGAACTTCCATACTCACTATTTTATGGCTGTTTTTCTTTGCATCTTTCTTCGATGATTGGTCAACTAAGGGCTATGCATTGTATAAACAGTTTAGTTTGTATGATCTTCAGATTATTGAAGCTTATTATTCAGGCAAAGGAAACAAAAGTGTTCCTGAACTTTCGATCCCGTCTGATCTGGACACGGCAAAAAAAATGGGCGTAAAATTTGCTAGGCAGTTCAATAAAACGGGAGAATGACATCTGCTGTTCTGAACGATCATGGGGTGTGTTTACGGAACTTTAATGGTTTTGCTGCTTAAAGTTAATGCTGAGTTGGCGTTGTAAATAACGTCTTCTGCTGAGAGGGAAGGCAAGGGGTCAGTATGGCGGTTGTTACAGATATTGGAAGTGTGACTATAGTCATGCCGACCTATAACGAAGCTGGCAATATTTCTGATTTGATTATTGAATCAGTAGATTGCGTCAGAAATTGTGGCGCTTCAAAAATTGAGTTGATTGTTGTAGATGATGACTCACCAGATTTGACATGGAAGGCAGCCATGGAAACCTGTTGTCATGATGCGGATATCAGGGTTATCAGGCGTATGGAAAACCATGGTTTGACAGCATCCCTAAATGAAGGTGTTGCAGCGGCGCAGATGGATACAATTGTCTGGCTGGATTGTGACTTTTCCCAACCCCCAGAAAAAATTCCCCAACTGCTTTATATGATTAGTCAGGGGTTTGATGTGGTTGTGAATTCGCGATATGTTACTGGTGGCGGTGAATTGAGATCCGGACAGGGTGGACAGTTACAACTCTATTTAAGCAGAAAACTGAACTTTGTACTTCGCTTTCTGCTGGACTCGTCATTTTATGATTATACCAGTGGCTTTGTCGCGGTACGTCGTGAAGTGTTTTCTGATATGAAGCTTCGAGGGGATTACGGAGAATATTTTATTGACTTTATATATCGTATTCTGCGTGACAGGCGCTATAAAGTCTGCGAATTGCCATATATCATGCTGCCCCGCCGTAGTGGAGAATCAAAAACAGGTTCAAATATGCTTCATTTCTTTAGTCGCGGACTTAAGTATCTTATGACTATTGCACGCCTGCGTCTCTGGCTTTAATTCTTATGGAACCGGCGATGTATGAGCGTATTTTCCGCGTGCAGAGTACACACTGGTGGCATCTAAGCCGCATACGCTTTCTGGATGTTCTTCTGCGCCACGTGCCAAAGGATGGACGTGTTCTGGATGTCGGTTGTGGTCCCGGATCAATGCTCCATTATCTTGGCAAATACGGAGAAGTAGTCGGGGTTGATACTTATCTTCCGGCGCTTGAGATGGCACAAACACACTTTTCCGGACAGTTGCTTGAAGGAGACATATTGAGTTTGCCGTTTTCTGATTCGGAGTTTTCTCTGGTGGCAGCTTGTGAAGTTCTCTATCATCGCAACATTGCCGACGTTCAGCAGGCAGTGAATGAGTGTGCACGCGTGCTGGAGCCGGGAGGACATTTTGTGGTTGTTGATTCGGCATATTCCGCCTGTTTTTCGGCACATGACCGGGCAGCGCACGGTGCGCGACGATTCAACAAGAGCACGCTTGTAGAGATATTTCAAAATGCCGGACTGGAAGTTGTTCACGCAACGTATGCGTACAGTGTGCTGCTACCGGTGGTCTGGTTGGTGCGTCGCTGGAAAGAGCTACGGAAAATTGAGGAAGCGCCGGGGGCTGAAATAAGTGAAACCTGGAAGCCGCTTAACTCTATGATGATTGGCTGGTTTACGTTGGAATCTTTCGTAGCGGGCAGATGGGGATTGCCGTTTGGGCTTTCCGTTCAGATACTCGGACGTAAGCTGGCGAAAGACGCATAACCTTGAATATACAAAAACATTTCTGTAGCGGGCTAATTCTGGCTGATAGGTGGATATGGCAATACGGTTAAATAGATTTGAAAGTCAAGACAAGCCCCAATGTGCGTTTTTTCTCGAACCGCTTGTGATAGACAGCCTCGGAGCGGAATATTTAATTTCGATTCTGAGAAGCAATGACTATTCTGTAAATGTATATTTCGACGAGTCCGGCTTTATGCCATGGCATTCTTCTGGTGAAAATTCGGCCGGTTACAATAAGCTTGATTCTGCTATCACGCACGATAAAATTGACGTTTTTTTCATGTCTGTCAGTACGGATTATTTTCAAAGAGCAATAAGTATCACCAGGTTTCTGAAGATCAGGTATCCGGAGATGGTCATTTGTATTGGCGGTGCTCATGCAACGTACGCCCATACCAATGTTCTTCAGGAGGATTCTGTTGATTATGCATGCCGTGGCGAAGGGGAGATTGCGATTCTACAACTTCTCTTATTCCTTGAAGGTAAATCCACTTCTCTTCCCAGCGGGATATACTATAACAACGGTGGCAGGATAGAAGGTGAGGGTTTTGGTGAACTTGTTCGGGATCTTGACGCGCTGCCGTTTCCCGATAAAAGCGATTATTATGCGGCTATCCCGCAGGTACGGAGTTTGTATTCTATTACAACAGGAAGAGGTTGTTACAATAGTTGCACTTTTTGCAACAGTAAGACATATCGGGATTATTACCGGAAGACCGGGGAGGAGGTTTGCCGCAGGCGAAGTGTCTCAAACGTAATGACGGAGCTGAAACGTGCCAAAGAGATGTATCGCCCGGACTTCTTTTTCATTTGTGATGACAGTTTTATGTATGACCGCAATTTTCTTGACGAATTTGCTACCAGATACAGCGCTGAGATCGACATGCCCTTCTTTTGCCAGACCCGTCCTAATTTCCATGACAAAACAATACTGTCAAAACTGGCTAAAGCCGGCATGTTTCATGTAGAAGTTGGCGTTCAGTCGTTAAATGAGAAAACCCGTAAGAAAATCTTCATGCGCCCGGAATCAACAGCCGACATAGTAAGTGCCATAGCGCTTTACAAGAGTTTGGGAGTCTATACTGCTGTTGATCACATAGTTAATCCATGGGATGATGCTGCTTCACTTCGCAGTCAAATCGAACAATATATTGAGATTCAGCCTTCATGGATAAATGTTTTTTATCTGATGTGTTATCCGGGGACGGAGATAATTGAAAGCGCTGTTCGAGATGGATATCTATCAGTAGCCGAGAAAGACAAGATCTATAACGGGAAGATTGAGTTGAATTATTTTCAGGGTGGAACCGTGCCTCTTGAAACATTAAATGCCCAAAAAGAGTTGATAGTTTTTCTCTGTTTTATTCCGATACTGCCAAAATCTGTATTGAGATTTATCATAAAACACAATCTGCTGAGATTTTTCAGGCTCCTTCCGATGTCTACGATGCTGCCGGTGAGGTTTTTTAATGCTCTTTTTAGAAAAGGCGATTTTATGGGGCGGTTGCATATAAAAAATATGTTAAAGAAAATGATGATATTGCAAAGAAGTATTGGATTAGAACGTAAAAATGAAATAGCAAAGATCGCCGGTGACTGGAGCGTTCATAGTAAGTGAAGAATGAATTATTAAAATATTAATGATTATGTTCTTGGGGTGTGGTTTGCTATAAATATCTTGTAGATCTGGGCACCCACTTCATAGCAATCCATTATGCTCTTATAAAACTGTCACTGCTGGCTAAGTAAAGCCATTTTTTAAGTATTTTTATTGCTGGTAAAATTTATTGACGATTAGTCTTTTAACCGGTAAAAATAATTTCCAGTTATGGTGTGCGTCGATTTTTTGTGGCCAGGGTGATACAACAATGCTCGAAAAACTGAAGTCTATCATTCTTGATTTTCAGGAAACAGGGTTAGAGACTGGAGTCTTGCGAAATCTTGTTATGGAGTCGCTTCCAGGAAAAGCAACGGTTTGCATTGGAGTGCGTCGTTGCGGAAAATCAACATACTTGTATCAAGTTATTGAACGATTGCTTGCCAACGGTGTCCTGAGCGAGAATATTATTTTTCTGAATTATTTCGATGACCGTCTTCATACATTACAGCAGGATCGGCTTGATCTGATAATTGAGGCATATTATTCCCTTTATCCTGAAAAGAAAAACAATGAAATGGTGTACTGGTTTTTCGATGAAATTCAAAATGTTAACGGGTGGGAACCTTTTGTTGACCGTCTGATGCGCACAGAGAAAAGTCAGGTTTATCTTAGCGGTTCATCGGCCAGGATGTTGTCAAAAGAGATTGCCACACAAATGCGTGGCAGGTCGTTGTCGTGGGAGTTGTTTCCTTTTTCATTTCAGGAGTTTCTTGATTTTAAGGGTGTTGAAAGCAGTGGAACATTGTCTACCAAAAAACAGTTATTGATTCGCAAGGCATTTGATGGGTTTTGGGAAAGTGGCGGTTTTCCTGAAATTGCCGGTGTAACCAGGCAGCTGCGGATAAAAATTCACCAGGAATATTTTCACGCAATAATTTTTCGTGATCTGGTAGAGCGACATGATGTTTCTCATCCTAAAGCGGTGACAGATCTTGCCCACTGGCTTGTTGACAATATATCATCACTCTATTCAATAAATAATCTCACCGGATATCTGAAATCTCTGGGGCACAAAGTTCCAAAAGCTGTAGTGGCAGATTATCTTGAATGGTTTGAGGATGCATATTTTCTTTTTACGGTAAGACTTTTTGATCCATCGCTTTCCCGCAGCAACAGCAACTCCAAAAAAATATATTGCATTGACCACTCTCTGGTAGTTTCGGTCTCGTCCGGTATTCTCCTCAATAATGGGCATTTGTTGGAAAACCTGGTGTTTACATCGTTACGCCGACTTAACCAGAATATTTATTATTACAGAACTAAAAGCGGTAAAGAGGTTGATTTTATCGTACCAATGCCAAATCGTCAGCATCAGTTGATACAGGTTTGCGAGACACTTATAGACCTAAATACCAGAAAACGTGAAATTAGTGCATTAAAAGAGGCAATGCTCGAGCTTGGTCTTGATTCGGGTACTATTATAACCAGAAACGAAGAAGAACTGATAGACGTAGATAATGGTAGAATCACTTTGATACCAATATGGCGGTTTTTGTTATCAAAGAGATAAGTAATGTGAAAGTATAACATGCGAATTTTGCTATTAAATCCCCCTTCAGAATATACCATTGCGGAATATGCAGATCGGTCTGATTCTTCAGAGCGTGGTTCCGTTGAGGTTGAGGATTTTGGTCTGTTCCCTCCGCTTGGATTATTGTACATCCTTGCCTCTCTCAAGCAGAAGACACCTGAGCATGAAGTGATATTTCTGGATTGCATCGCTGAGCATATCGGGCATGCTGACCTTGCTACGAGGGTTGCAGCGTATAACCCGGATGTCGTCGGGATAACCAGCTTTACCATGGCTTTGTATGATGTCTGTCTTGCGGCTCGGACTATCCGCACTATTTGCCCGCATGTACATATCTGTCTTGGTGGTCATCACCCGATTGCGTTTCCGTTTGAAGCAGCAGAACTGCCTGAGTTTGATTCTATTGTTGTAGGGGAGGGAGAAGACTCTTTTCCTGCCCTTGTCAAAGCTTTGCAGGGTGGCACAGAAATCACACGAATTACCGGTGTCTATACAAAAGAATCTATTCAAACGTATCGTCAAACTCATGCAGCAGATCCTCGTTTTCTTAACTCTGTCACCGTAGTGCCGGCATACATCGAAAATATTGATCTCCTGCCAACACCTGATCGCGGCGTAATTGGGCATCTGAAATACCAAAGCATTGTGGGGACTTCAAACAATCTTGCTACAATTATCACAAGCCGTGGTTGTCCGTGCCAATGCACCTATTGCGATGTGCCTTTCAAGCTCTATCGTCAGCGGTCAGTTTCTTCTGTTGCTGACGAAATAAAAGAGTGTCTGGAGGCGGGCTATACTGAAATTCATTTTTACGATGACCTCTTTAACATTACACCTGAGCGGGTCATTTCATTTTGTGATGAAATAAGACGGCGTGGTTATAAATTTACCTGGGATTTCAGGGGTAGAGTCAACAGTGTAACCCGTGAATCTCTCGTGAGTGCCAGACAGGCTGGCTGTCGCATGATTTCGTTCGGAGTGGAAACAGGGAGTGACGAAGGGTTGCTGCAACTCAGAAAAAATACCACGACAGAGCAGATCCGGCGGGTCTTTACGTGGTGCCGCGAGCTTGGGATACTGACCATTGCCGATTTCATGATAGGCATGCCGTTTGAAAAATCGACTGATGATGTGCGGCGCAATGTTGATTTTCTGTTGGAACTTGATCCGGACTATGCCCAGTTTTCAATCCTCTCGCTGTTTCCCAATACGGAACTTTTCGCCGATGCTGCGCGTCTCGGGCTGATTGAGCCGACAAGATGGCATGAATTTGCACGGCACCCTGATCGTGAATTTTATGTGGATCACTGGGAAGAATTTTTTTCAATTGATGAGTTGTTAAAACTGCAAAAAGAGTCGTATCGGCGCTTCTATCTAAGGCCCCGCTATATCTGGCGCAGTATCTTCGCAACCAGCTCATGGCACGAGTTTACTTCAAAGTTGTATGGTGCACTCAAGCTTCTGAAGCGTTGATGCGGTTTCCGGGAGTAAAGCTGAGAAAAACAAGCATGGGACGCGGCGAGTTGAATTTAAAGAAACTGTCATTGTTGCGAGGGTAAACTAACGTGTACATTCTCGGCATTTCCGCCTTTTATCATGATTCTGCTGCTGCGCTGATCCACAACGGCGAAATTCTTGCCGCGGTCCAGGAGGAGCGCTTTACCAGAAAAAAACATGACCCCGCTTTTCCGATCAATGCCATACGCTATTGCCTTGAATATGCCGGTATTTGTTTGGCAGATGTTGAAGTAGTGGTGTTCTATGACAAGCCGTTTCTAAAATTTGAACGTCTGCTGGAAACCTATTATGCCTTTGCGCCGAAGGGACTTTCTTCCTTCATCACTGCCATCCCGGTGTGGATCAAGGATAAGGTAATGCTCAAGAGTCTGCTGCTCGATGAACTTTCAGAACTGGGTGGGCTTGACCGTTCAACAATCAAACTGCTCTTTACCGAACATCACCTTTCCCACGCTTCCAGCGCTTTTTTCCCCTCCCCGTTTCAGGATGCCGCCGTGCTAACAATTGACGGAGTCGGTGAATGGTCTACCGCCTCAATCTGTCATGGCACAGGGAACACGCTTACCATACTCAAAGAACTGCATTTTCCCCACTCGCTCGGTCTTTTGTATTCCGCTTTTACCTACTACCTTGGATTCAAGGTTAATTCAGGGGAGTATAAACTGATGGGACTAGCGCCTTACGGGGATGCAACATCCGGTCGGGTTGAGCGATTCGAGAAGCTTATTCTGGATAATCTGATTGATCTCAAAGAGGATGGTTCTCTGTGGCTTAATCAGCAGTATTTTGATTATGCTACCGGTCTCAAGATGACCAACAACGCTCGTTGGCAGGAGCTGTTTGGTTTTCCGGTGAGAAATCAGGAGTCTGAGCTTCAGGGTGAACATTGCGATCTGGCTCTGGCGATTCAACGGGTCACAGAAAATATTGTACTTCGGATGGCCCGAGAAGCAAAAAAACTGACTGACGCCCGCGCGCTCTGTCTGGCCGGAGGCGTTGCCCTGAACTGTGTTGCTAACGGTAAAATTCTAAAAAGCGGCATATTTGAGCGAATCTGGATTCAGCCGGCTGCCGGAGATGCCGGCGGTGCGTTGGGTGCGGCTTTGGCTGCATACCATATATATCTTGGTAAAGAGCGCCATGCCGATTGGGTTACAGATCAGATGAAAGGTTCATATCTCGGGCCTGAATATTCGGATTCTGACGTTATACAGATGGCCAGAAAATACCGTGCAGTCTACAGATGTTGCGATAATATGGAAGCGGTATGTGAAGAGACCGCTACGCTTTTGGCTGAGGGAAATGTTATTGGATGGTTTCAGTCTCGCATGGAGTGGGGCCCCCGCGCACTAGGCAACCGAAGTATTATTGCCGATGCCCGTAGTCCGGAAATGCAGAAAAAACTGAATTTAAAAATTAAATATCGAGAAGGATTCAGGCCGTTCGCACCTTCAGTTTTGATTGAGGATGAACAGGAGTTTTTCGATATTGCAGTGGCATCACCTTATATGTTACTTGTCGCGGACGTTAAGAGAGAAAGAATAAAACCGCTTCTAGTCGGCTATCAAAGTATGTCTGTCCGTGAAAAACTATATCATCTGCGGTCTGATATTCCTTCTGTCACACACATTGACTATTCGGCTCGCTTGCAGACTGTTCACGAGGAAACCAATCCTCAATACTGGCATCTTATAAACGCTTTTAAAAAGAAAACCGGCTACGGTGTAATTGTTAATACCAGTTTTAATGTTCGTGGCGAGCCTATAGTTTTGACACCTGAGGACGCTTATAAATGTTTTATGCGTACCGAGATGGACTGCCTTGTTGTTGGAAACAATATTTTTTTGAAAAGAGACCAGCCAGCATTGCAGGAAAGCAATGATTGGCGTGAAGATTTTGGTCTTGATTGAAGCAGAATTACAGGGAACGCAGATGAAGATATTATTAGAATTCTGGACATTTTTTAAAGAGCGAAAAAAATGGTGGCTCTTTCCGATGGTAGTCTGTCTGCTTTTAATAGGTGCTTTGATAGTTTTGAGCAGTGGTTCCGCCATGGCTCCTTTTATCTATACGCTTTTTTAGTTTCCAGCATTTTTCATTTCAAGCGCATGCTTCAGGTTATTTTGAACCTGAACATAACCTGGCTCAAGAGTTAATGCGTGGGTAAAATGGCCAATAGCTTCATCAAATTTGCCTTTTTCAGCAAGAGCGATCCCAAGATTATTCCGGCAGTTTACTGAAAGCGGGCTTACGAAGAGTTCTTTATAGTAATAGTCGATTGCATCATCAAGATTTCCCGCCTCGTAACTTATTTTGCCCAGTTTTGCGTATGCCGCTCCATAAAATGGATTGACCTTGAGTGTAGCTTTGTAACTGACAATTGCTTCATTCAATTGTCCTTTTTTCTCTAAATCGCATCCTAAGAGGAAGTGGGCAATGAAGTTATTTTGTGTTGAGTTGAGTGCATGGGTGAAGAGGGTGGTATTGTTTTTCCAGTATGATACTTGCCGCCAGGTGGTTACGCTGCAGGCCAGTATGGTTGCCATGGTCAAAATTGTCAATACAGTGCGGCGGTATAATAACTCCTTTGTGATTTCGTCTATTCCCCAGACAATCAGTAAAAATATGCCGATAAGTGGTATGTAAGTGTATCTATCCGCCATTGATTGTAAGCCGACTTGAACGATTCCTATTACAGGGATGAGTGTAAGGAGGTACCAGAACCATCCGACAAAAAAATATGGTTTTGCTTGTCTTTGTCTAACTGCAATTGTTGTTACTGTTAGCAATAATACAGTTGCGCACAAAATCTGCAGGATTGGTAATTCATGATTGAATGGGTAGAAAATTGTCAGGTCTAAAGGCAGGATAGTTTTGAAAAGATAAGACTGATAAGCTGCCAGAGCATTGAAAATGCGAGATGTTATGGACGTAGTTGATACAGATGATATTACAGCTTTCTGAGCGTAAATTGTTATAGTGCTCGACGCAACAGTAAGCAGAATGAAGGGGATTTTATCAATAAATATTATGGCAAGCTTGTTATTTACGCGTTTAATGCTGTCTTTAAATGTTGATTCAAATCTTCTTAATGGCCAGTAATCGAGCAGAAGCATGACAAATGGCAAAGTGACAAGCATCGGCTTGGCCAGTAGCCCCATGGCGAATGATGTCAATACGAGAGTGTATGGCAATAGCCCTGGCCTCTTTACATATTTGGCATAAAGGTAAAGTGTCAACAGCCAGAAAAGAGCTGATAACACATCTTTTCTTTCCGCTGCCCAGGCAACGGATTCGACATGAAGTGGATGAAGAGCGAACAGGACTGCAACTGCAGCACTGCGCCAAAGGAAATCGGTGTATCTATTAAGCAGGAGAAACAGGAGGGTCGAGTTTAAAAAATGCAGATTGGCTTTACAATAAATAATCGCAACGATATGATATATAAGGGGAGGTATTATGTGTAACTTTATACGTCGCTTCCGATCCAAATTTCTCAACAAAATGTTCTTTTTATTTACTGTGGTCATATTTGTGATCTTCACGACTGTAGCATTAATTATCACCAACCTGGTTTCTTCCGTGTTGACTCAGAGAGACAATCAGATCG
>CAJBRY010000008.1 GCA_903958085.1 uncultured Geobacteraceae bacterium | reverse complement strand
CATCAACAGAATTTCCACTGCAATTTGCGAATCCCAGAATTGAAGTTTCGTTCCTTTGCCACTAAAGAACCATTCTCTTATTGATTCGTGTTTCTTCTCAAATGCAGTAATAATCTTATCAACTTTAGTAATACCAACTGGAAGAATAATTTTGTCTTTCTCGTGAAAGAGTATCTTATGTTTCTTCCAGCGCCCATCTTTGAGTACAGATTTGTATTTATACCCTCGTATCTTTTGACGGATTGATGCCATCGCCTCTTTACGATCTTTTGCGTTTATCATCGTCAGCAGACACTGTTTAACAACTTTCCGTGTCCCTTCGGGAAATCTTTCCAGTGTGTACAGGTCACCTTCTGGGATCGGCAAGCCTTCAAGCCAGTAGATTAGGTTGATATGGATTGATGAGTAGTCAACTTCTACAGTATTTATTCTGTTGATGCGGATGTATTTCCTAAAATCTCTAGGAATTCCTTGTCACCAGCCTCCATACATCCTGCCACCTTCTATGAGACTGCCGTTATTGAAGATTCTGTATAATGATTTGTGGGTTAAGTTTACGCTGCCTCTCGGCACTTCATCTTCACCTTCATCTTCATCATCCAGACAGAAATCTGACTCAGGAATTTTGCCAGTCCTCATTCTTTTTTTTAACTTGTATAGTTGCCTGTCGCTCATATACAGATTTAGAAAAGATTCAGAAAGTAGCTTATTTATAACCACCATTTCCTGCTGCATCCTGCGAGTATCTTCGGTGTCAGGTGTATTAAGTCGTTTTTTATCAGAGTCTTTGAGTTTAATGATATTAGCATCTATATGCGTAGCTGCCATAAGCGGCAACACTTCAAACGCCTGCATGCGCTCAATTAGAGTATCAAAGGCTCTCATTCTTGCTTGACGTTGTATTTTGTTATTTGGCGACCATCGCCAAGTTTTGTTAGACACATAACCAAGCTTAATTAGGTTATCAACTGCTTTGACTATTTGCTCATTACTAAGGTTAAGAATGTTGTGGCTCTTCAGAAGTGTTACATTTCTGCGAGAGTAGCGGACATAGCAGGTCGAATCAGCAGCGTAAATATTGAAGAGATTCAGCAGCACTACCTTCAGGCAGGTCTTCATACGTTCATGTTGACGCTTGATTCCACTGACAGCAGCACATTCAGCAAAAATAGCATCTACAGCAGCATTAACTTCAGCTCTGTCTGACCAAAGTTCAATGTTTAGAGGACGAGAGTTGTCAAATTCATTTCTGGCGTTATCGTCAGTCATTCTTCTCTATGTACTCCGTATATTTTTTAGCACTACCACGAACCAGATCTGCAGGATACTTCTTCTCGTTTATAGCGATCTTCCGCTCAACCGCTTCGTACAGATCCACATCGAGCTTGTCAGAGATCCTGACGAGGTAGATCAGAATATCAGCAAGTTCCTCCTCAATGGATTTGCGGGTTTTGTCCTCGAGCAGATGACTGCTATCGCCATCCACCCACTGGAAGTGCTCTACAAGCTCAGCAGCCTCAGCAATCAGAGCCATCGAAAGGTTCTTGGGAGTATAATACTGATCCCAGTCACGTTCTTTGGCAAAGTCCCTGAGGCGATCTCGGAGGGATTACAGGGATGTAATTTGCTGCATAACAACTCCCACTAATCTTGTTGAGTTATTGCAATTTGCCGCTCATTTAGCCAACTCTCTATCTCACTTGATGCAGCATAAATCAAACCCGTAAGCTCTGTGGGGTAATATACAAAAGTTGCTTCTTCAAGTAATGCACCATTTTCCATCCAAGTATTACCACGTCCGATGTATGCTGTTTCTGTATCACCTCTATAACGTTCATGCGGATATCTAAGATCTATAAAATTGCTGCCATAACATTCTAGCAGTTTTGATATATTTGTGTAATTTACCGCACCTCCCATCCTTTCGGATGCAGAAGCAATTAATGACTTTTGAAGTGGCTCTGTGAATGAGTAGAATATTTTTTTGTAATTATGACCTTTACAATAATCACCCATATTAATGAGACAAAGCCCTTTTAGTAAGATTTCAAATGCCAATATACGAATCAAGTAATCGGAATCAGATTGTTTATAGAGGCTAGAACTCAAAAGATCAGCATCAGAAAGTCTTGAAGTTGCCTCATGGTACATAAGCTTAACTTGCAAAAGGATAGCAGACTTATTCATTGTTAATTTCCATAACATTGCCGCCAACCCCAAGCCAGTCAGACATACCTTGCCATCCTGAATTCTCATATGTTTGGTTTGGATTGGAAGGAATATCTTTAGGTCGAATTCCTTTCTCAGTTAATTTTCCTTGGCAGTAGGCTCTCCACTCATATTGGTTATTTAGTCCCAAACTTCTGACAAATTCCCGAGCATTCGCAAAAGATCTGAATACCCTGCGATCGTTAGCAATGCTTCCCGTTCCTAGCCAATCCGCCACACTCTGCCAACCAGAATTTTTGTATGTAACATTTGGGTTCCTAGGTATATCTTTAGGTAGATATCCCCTTTCTGGTAAATTTCCTTGATAAAATTCCATCCATTCTTTCCAATTTTTCAATCCTATACTTCTAACAAACTCACGAGCCTTATCAAAATCCCTATAAATCTTTTTGCGATTGGAAATTGCACCAGTACCTAACCAATCACCTAAACCTGCCCATCCGTCGTCTTTATAGGTTCT
>CAJBRY010000007.1 GCA_903958085.1 uncultured Geobacteraceae bacterium | reverse complement strand
ATGCTCTGTTATTGGCAGGACTACTCGCTTTCTCTATCTACAAGTCAGTATCTTTGAATTTGGAATTGGAGTGAGGACTACCGTTTGCAATCAGGTACATTCTAGTTGATAACCTTTTTCCCGGAATAACCTCAGGCAGGCATCCACAACAGCTTCGTCGTAAAAAGTTACTCTATTCTTCTCGATTTCATCCAGCGCTGCATAGAGTCCTAAAGATGGACGATATGGCCTGTGGGAGGCCATGGCTTCCACCACGTCGGCAACACTGAGAATGTGGGCTTCTATAAGAATGTCATTACCTTTGAGATTTCTTGGATAACCGGAGCCATCTATTCGTTCATGGTGCTGGTAAACAATCTCTGCCAGGGGCCAGGGTGACTCTACGTTTTTGAGTATCTCGTACCCCTTTTGGGCATGTTCTTTAATCAATGAAAACTCAAGTTCAGATAGTTTGCTCGGCTTGGACAATATCTCCGCAGGTATGGATAATTTCCCGATGTCATGAATGGAAGCGACCACGCGGATGCACTCAATCTTTTCCTGTGAAAGTCTCATATCGGTGGCAATGGCACGGGCAAGACCAGCAGAACGGATTTGATGTCCTGCCGTATAGGGATCTCTTACTTCAACAGCTGATGCCATAACTTGGATGGTCGCACCAACTGCCTTTCTGAGGCTTTCCATGGTGTTTTTAAGTTTCTCCTCAGACTTCTTGCGCTCGGTGATGTCGCGAACGACGGCCATGAAAGTGCCGTTTTCGCAGGGAACGAGACGAGCTTCAAAGTCCCTCGGTTCGCCATTCATCCCGAGGGTGTAATTATACTGAACGAGTCGACCGGTCTGCTTCGCCGCTGCGATGTGGTCTATGGTCTGCTGCGCGAGGTCCGGTGGCAAGATGTCTTTGATTCGCTTGCCGAGGAATTCTGAGGGTGGCACATGGAAGTGGTCGGAATGCTCGGCTTTTGCATCTATAAACCGCCCATCGTCGGAGAACACGAAAAACATATCTGGGTTAGCGTTTAGCAGTGCTGCATTGCGCTGGATACTATCGAGCAGCTCATCCTCCGCCCGCTTGCGTTCGGTGATGTCTCTGAAAATGCCCAGGAGTATTTTCTTTCCATCCTGTTCAACAAGGCTTCCTGTAATATCAACAGGTACGAGCTTCCCATCTTTCCTCAATACGGAGACATCATTGATAAAGCTTGACTCTTCGATTGCCATTTTCTGGAAAGCATTGTTAATCTTTTCAAAGACCTCTTTCGGATGAATCCGAGAAATATGGATGCCCGATAACTCTTCTTTTGAGTACCCGAGAAGCTGCTCCCCTTTCTTGTTGGTTTCTAGGATGGTTCCTTCTATTTCCGCAAGAAATATGGCATCACTGGCATTGTCCAACAAGCTGCGATATTTTCCTTCGCTTTTTCGCAGTGCCCCCTCCGCCTTCTTGCGCTCGGTAATATCCTGGTAAATTGCCTGATATTGCATTTTACCGTTCCAAAGTATTTCTTTGCGATAAACTTGCAAATGACGGATTTCACCATTTTTACGGTTGATGCTTATTTCATATTCAGAAGGACTATCAACCCCACACTTTCGCTTCTTTTGTCTGATCTGGTATTCGGCAATGCTCTCCTTGGTATAGCGCTTTCCCACGGTGGTTGTTTTTAGTTCTTCGATGCTGTCATAACCATAGAAATCCAAAATGGCTCGATTGGCATAAAGGGTTTCACCTTTTGTGGTCACTATGCGCACGCCTATTGGGGACTCATCCAGAGACCGGCGAAAATTATCTTCGCTTGCCCGAAGAGCTTCCTGCGTCGTCTTATATGCTGTTTCTGTTTTTCCCAGCTTCTGAATTTTCTGTTTTGTCCCGGATAAATCCTTCATTTGATGTCCCCTATCGTGGTAAATGATGCTGGCTGGGAAAAAAGGTGATTCTCTTGTTGCATGAATAATCTTTTTTTAATCTATCGAATACCCATGGAGATGTCAAATGGAAAACAGGACCGTCAGATGCTGCTTGCCTCTTGAAAGCATGCATATTCTTCAAGGTTGCCGCTCTGTGTAGTACAAGGAAGGCATGCGTAAAAATAAATTACTGAATCAACGGAATCCCTATCCCCATCTACAAATCAGTAGTTTTTGATTTTGAATTTAAGAGAGCCGCCTCATAGGAGAGTGAGACGGCTCAATGATCATATTCTGATATGATAAAGGAGTTGGTCTATTTAATTGCGTCTTTCAGCCCTTGTCCAGCTTTAAATACAGGGACCTTCTTTGCTGCTATTTTCAGTGCAGCACCTGTCTACGGCAGAGATGATACCCAAAATGATCAGCACGGCAATGATCTCGATCATGTTGAAACCACTGCTGTTACTCAATTTACCTTTGAAGATTTGTCTTCTCTTTATCATACTGGCATCAATTCCACTTTCTGTACGGTATAAGCAAGAAAGAATCCTGCAAAGATACTCAGTGCCAAAAATAAGATAAGAGGTACGCCGACGTAAGGAAGGAGCAGATAGTCCCACATCAATATGCCATTTATACAAGTGAAAAAAATATAAACCCATGTCCCATATTTGGCTATCTTTATGGCGATACTCCCTTTCATCATCAATACGATCGCCAAAGCAAAAAGCCATATCGCCGTGCCGATGGTGAGATGCGGTTGCAGTTTTAGCCATTCCATCGCATCCATACTGAAAACGATTGCCTTAAATCCAACCATCAATGTAATCCCCATGATGAGGTAACAATACCCTGTGATGAAAAAACAAAAAGCGCATTCTTTTCTATTTGAGACGGGCAGTATCTGCGCCCAGCGAGATTGGATGTTGGCCCACGAAGGGTTAAACAGCAAACGATTTACCTTGTGGTTTCCCTGAAACATTAACCCAACCTTATGACAAGTTGATAAAAAATTAGAAATATTATATTGATCTTCTGCTTTAAGGTGGCATTCTCTTCGATCAGTTGTTTTTTGGTCTTCTGGTTAGGTACCATGGTAAGTCCCTACAAAAATGAATAGCATTCAGTAAACAAAGCACCTATCTCACCACGACCAAACAAGGCGCATTTGCTTTCTTCATTTAACTAGACTATAATTAGGGAACAGACTTAAGTCAATGCCATCATTCAACGAATAATTCATTAGATTTAATGTATATAAAATACACGTTATGAGAGAGATAGCAGGTGGGAGCGGAGGTTTGATTTGGAGTTTCTTAATTTCAACTTTTTTCTGATATTGTTTCGATGAGTGCCGACTGTATGCGCCGATGCGCAGAGCAGTTCGGCAATGTTCTTGGTATTTTTCCCCTGCCTGATCAGATTGGCAATCTGAATTTCCTGGGGAGTCAGATTCTTATAAGCGGCAGACAGGTTGAACATATATGGTGAGACAATATTATTCAGATTGCTTTCCAATACACTGAGGTAGTCTTTTTGACGGCTATCCAGTTTAGTATCTTTAAGTTTTTTCAAGTAAGGTACAACAAGTTCTTGGGTATTTAACTGCAATTTATTTTCCAATATCTTTTGGTCATTGTTCTGGCGACTCATGACTACTCGCAAAGCTGTATTAGCATCTTCGAGTTCCTTTGCATAAAGCTTGGACTCTACCTCAGCAAGCTTGCGTTCGGTGATGTCGATAATACCACCATACAAGACGGATCGACTGAATTTCTCAGATACCATGACACATTCAGCGCATGAGGCAAGCCAGACGATACCACCGTTTTTATGGCGGATACGCAGTTCACATGACTCAGTTGATCCCGGAGCAAGTCCGATGACGTTTTCCTCAAAAAGGGACTTATCCTCTTCAATAACCAGGAAACCCCAGCAGCCCTGCTCTTTGATCTCATCGATGGAATAACCGGTTACCAGTTCTGCTGCTCCCATCATCCAGTTAATAGAAAAAGTTCCATTCTCATCTGATGTGCAGGAATAGGTAACATCAGAAATTATTGAAGATATTCGCATAAGACGATCTTCATTTTCTCTGAGCGCATCATCGGCCCGCTTGCGCTCGGTGATTTCCTGACCTATGGACTGAAAATGGCTAATCTTACCATTATCGTTAAAAAAAGCACGGTCGGTCCAGCGATGCCAATGGTATTGGTCAGTTCCATCGGATAAAATCACTTTATGTTCATAAGTCTTCACAGGATTTTCCGCCGTGAGTGACATATATTGGCGTACAACATTTTCGCGAGTCGCATAATCGGGTAAGAAATCAAGGAATTTTTTCCCGACAAGGTCATCAGGCCGCTTTTGAAACAATTCACAGTAGGCCTTATTTACATAGGTCAAAGTGCTATCCGGCAAGAAAGTACAAATAAGCGCCGGCATATCCTCGGCAAGCTGGCGAAATTTATGTTCGCTCTTGTGCAGTTCCATCTCTATCAGCTTTTGCTGAGATTCTGATTTTCCCAGTTTGCCTATTTTCTTCTTTAAGACAGATAGTTCTTTAATAAGTTCCTGCTTTGTCTTCAATGAATCTTTCATATGATTCTCCTCAATTGAGAAAAGCGGTGTTGGCTGGAAATATAAAATTGGCTAGTGTCTTGTTGCACGAGAAACTTCTATGAGAGTTACCGAATTAGTTTTGATATGTCAAATACAAAATATACCTTGAAAAGAAATCGTAAACTGCTGCTTATCACTTCAAATCAGCAACCTTTACTGACTTGGCACGTGTCTGGATTATAGGAAGAAAAAAGTAAAAAAGAAATAATTTTACCACCGGAATCACTGTACCCATCAATAAAAAAGCAAATGCTGGGGCGAAAATCTCCTGTCATCCAAGAATATGTTCACACTCTTTTATAGCTTTCGAGGTCATGATTATGCCTATGGCAATGCCCAGAGAGTTAGCTATCATCATAGCAGGAGAAGCGAGTGACACAATCGGCCATACAACATCCCATGGCCGGACCATTAACAGGGTAATTGCAGCATGCAGCAGTTCGTTAAGCACGGCAAAAATCATGGCAGGAATAATCCCGATCAACTTCCCTTTATTTAGATGATAGATATAACCGAAAATCAAACCGGTCAGTATGGTTGATATTGAACTGGATACTGCTGTCATTCCACCCATTGTCAGCCTGTGAATCCCACCGATCAGCCCAACACTTATCCCCACAAAGGGACCAGCCGTTAATGCGGCCAGCATGGGAGCGAAATCACGTATATTGGCTATAACCCCTTCTCCCAGAGGAATACCCAGGGCTGTACCCATGATGGAAAAAGCACCAAAGAAAATAATGAAAAATAGTTTGTCTTTCCATCCACCCATTTTAAGAATCACACGCTGTACTGGCGGCATGGAGAGCATGATTTCCACGAATATATAGATGAAAACCTCGGTATGCGCAAACAGGGTTAGAAGTGTCAGGTTTTCTTCATGCATTTACTTTACATCCATATTATAATTTCTACCATTACGGGAATCCCCAGCCGGAGAGAGTAATTATATTCGCTCTGGTTTATGTTAGTAATATTGATATGGCTCTTATCATAACACCCATCAACAAGATGAGTCAAGCAAAGACCCCTTGACTTCAGCATATCTGAAACAGCCAACAATATGATCATTAACCATCCCGACTGACTGCATAAAGGCATAGCATATAGTCGAGCCGACAAATTTGAATCCATGTTT
>CAJBRY010000006.1 GCA_903958085.1 uncultured Geobacteraceae bacterium | reverse complement strand
GCCATTCGGGGGCAAGGAACGGGCGGAGGTGCAGCAGAACTTCCCGATCAAGACGGGCGAGACGGCATTTCTGTTTCTCCAGCACTTCATTAAAATCCTGAGGGCTGGCGGCAGGGCTGGGGTGGTGATCAAGAACACGTTCCTTTCCAATACAGACAATGCTTCGGTGAGCTTGCGCAAACTGTTGCTGGAGAGCAGCAATCTGCATACCGTACTCGATCTTCCAGGTGGCACGTTTACGGGTGCGGGTGTAAAAACCGTGGTGCTGTTCTTTGACAAGGGTGCACCCACCCGAAAGGTGTGGTTCTACCAGCTCAATCTGGATCGTAACCTTGGCAAGACCAACCCGCTCAATGAGGGTGATCTGGCGGAGTTCGTGACATTGCAGAAGATCAAGGCGGATTCACTGAACTCATGGTCAGTGGATGTGAAGGACGTTGATGCCATTACCTGTGACCTATCAGCAAAGAATCCAAACAAGAAAGAAGAGGCTGCCCTGCGTGATCCGAAGGCGATTCTTGATGAGATGTTGGAACTGGATCGGGAGAGTGCTGAGATTTTAAATTCAATAAGGGGGCTGGTATGAAGACGGGCTGGGAACTGAAAAGGCTGGGAGATATCTGCTTTATAAGTACAGGCAAATCAAACACTGAGGATGCTATAGCAGATGGACAATTTGCGTTTTTTGATAGATCAAGAATTGTAAAGAAAAGTTCAAAATATTTATTTGATGGTGAGGCAATTATTATTGCAGGCGAAGGTCAAACATTTCTGCCAAAATTCTATTCTGGTAAATTTGATTTGCATCAAAGAGCATACGCCATCATGAATTTCAATAATAAAGTTAGCATCTATTATGCATACAACTATTTGATCCATTTTCATAAATACTTTGAGGAGGTTGCCGTAGGAGCAACTGCAAAATCCTTACGCTTAAGGCACTTTCAAGATTTACCGATCCCAATCCCTTCACTCCACGAACAGCACAGCATTATTGCCATCCTTGATGAATCCTTTGCCGCCATTGCCAAAGCCAAAGAGAATGCCGAAAAGAACCTTGCCAATGCACGGGAGGTTTTTGATGTATATATGAACAATGTTTTTACGAATCGTGACAAGAGGTGGCACGAATTAGTTTTAGGGGATGTCTGCGATAAGATGGAATACGGTACTTCTTCAAAATCAAATGAAACGGGAAAAATCCCCGTACTGCGAATGGGTAATGTCCAAAATCGTAGGATTGATTGGAATAACCTCGTATACTCTGATGATGATTCCGAAATAACTAAATATTCACTTAAGTACAATGATGTCTTATTCAATCGGACAAATAGTCCAGAATTGGTTGGGAAATCTGCTATATATAAAGGAGAGATGCCCGCAATTTTTGCTGGTTATCTTATAAGGCTTCATCGAAAAGAACAGCTGATAGATGCCGACTTTATGAATTATTATCTCAGTAGCGATAAAGCTATCAATTATGGGAAGACAGTGGTTATTTCAAGTGTCAACCAAGCAAATATCAACGGTACAAAGCTTAAAAATTATCCTATTCCAATACCACCGCTGAAAGAACAGCAACTT
>CAJBRY010000005.1 GCA_903958085.1 uncultured Geobacteraceae bacterium | reverse complement strand
TGATTTTATGGTGCCCCCGGGGTGAATCGGACACCCGGCCAATGGTTTAGGAAACCATAGGAATGCCTATTTTTATGAAAAATCGGTAACCTAAATTAACCACAATTAAATTATATAATCATATTAATTCAAAGCATTAGATAATAATATTAGAAGAAATTAGCCAAGATTAAATAATGGGATTTCTATAGATATATCTGGGTAGCTGTTTACCAATTGTTTACCATAAATTTTCATCTGCAAACGATGTATAAGAAACCATAGCTTTCATAAGTTCATCTTCTGTAGCTACCATATAATGCTTGTCCATCCCCAGAAGAGCATGCCCAAGGATCATATCTCTAAGGACTTTATCAATTTTGGCTTTTAGCATCAGTGATTTTACAGTCCGGCGAATATCGTGGAAGATCAATCCATTTTGAACATCACGTCCATGTAGGATTCCTGCAGCTTTGACCGCCGTCTGAAAACCGTGTTTAATTCCACCTGGTGTCACAATCGGTTCACCATGATATGTCAACACATAATCGTGGCGAATCCACCTTAATTGATGTTCCAGTTCCTTTTTGACGTTATGATTTATTGGAATGACTTTTGGCTTTTTTTCTTTTGTATCTCCTGACTGAAGACGGATGAAACATTTGTCCTTGTCAATATGGTACCATTGTAATTGACGAATTTCCCCCAATCTCAGGCCTGTGTTCATAGCTATAACGATGAATGCCTTGATGTGGTCTGGAGCTTTATCGACGATCTGATGATACTCTTTCGCAGATAGTATTCTTGTTCTGGCATTAGTTCCGGGTCTAACCTGTTTTTTGATTCGTCTTAAAACCTTCAAGGCAGTACCATCAATCTTATCTTCCATGAAAGCATAATTTATCATTGCTTTTACAAGCATGATTTCTGTATCTATAGTTGTCAGCGATACAGTTCTGGTTCCCGGATTTTTGCTGCCCATTCGTTTAATCACATCGGATTTTCTCTTATCCTGATATTTTATTAAATCATCTTTTGTGATTGATGATACAATTGTTTCTCCATAAACAGCGTTGAAATTCTCGATACCAATCTTGACCCGCTGAAATGACTTCAACCGTGTTACAGCCGTTTGTGAGAGATACCACTCGGATATCTGGCGAAATGTCATCTTGCTTGTTTGAAGGATATCCAAAATACGACCTTCAGCTTTTTGGCAGCTCCGTTTCCCATCACTTGCCTTAGCTTGCTCAAAGTCTGTGCCTGAATATTCAAATCGTTGTTTTCCGTTAATCCGGTAAGCGATCCAATAACGCATTTTTCCGGATTTTTTCACTTTATCCATATCATTTCCACATGCGCATTTCTTGTTTCTATTGGATTGCTTACGGTGGCATATTGGACATTCCTGAAGTACGGACATATTATCACCTCCAGAAACAGAAATATAAATGGGAAGAGGTCACTAAAAATATCTTTGGGAGAGAGCTATCTAATTCTCAACAAAAAATTAATGAACTCTCACCCTATCTGTGGCTTTAAGTAGCAATCTTTTTGTATGATATTTGAACCATGACTGAGCTGAACAGGCAGCACAATTAATAACTGAATAGTGGATTATTATGGGCTCGATTATAATCTTAATT
>CAJBRY010000004.1 GCA_903958085.1 uncultured Geobacteraceae bacterium | reverse complement strand
ATCATAATATTTCAATCTAACCCCGACACGCCTGAATCCCAGTTTTTCATACAGAGAAATAGCTGGTACGTTTGAAGCCCTAACCTCAAGCGCCAAAACCTCTGCACCGTTTTCAATGGCATTTGAAATAGCTGCCTCTATCAGCAGCTGTGCCACGCCTCTGCCGCGCCGACTTTGAAGAGTAGCAACATTCAGAATCTGTGCTTCCTCAAACAGCGACATGAGACAGAGATAACCAATTACCTTTTCATCCTCAACAGCCACAAAAGGAAATGAGTAACGGGCTGAGATCTCATTCCGAAAATGTTCTGGCTGCCATGGAGTCTTATATGAAGTCTCCTCAATCGCCATAACGGCTTGAAGGTCTCCCTCTGTCATTTGTCTGATTTGATATGTCCGGATTACATCCATGGCAGGACATAATATTCAAACAGTCCTCTCTTGTAAACGCAATATATATTGACAGTGTACTTACTATATGTACAATGATTATAACTCTGCTTACTAAGGAGCACCACTGTATGTATGATATAGAAAAAAGTATCGGATTTCTTCTGTCAAAAGCCTATCAACGCGCGTGGGCGACACTGCGGGAAGAAATTGAACAGTATGATCTCACTCCGCCGCAATTTGCTCTTCTTTCATTTCTCTGGCAGCAGGACGGCTTAACTCAGGTTGAACTTTCTGAAAAAGGGCAGATTGACCGCTCTACTGTCGGTGGGCTTATCGACCGACTTGAACGAAGCGGCCTTCTGGAACGACGACAACACCCGCAAGATCGCCGGGCATATAGAATCCACCTTACAGAACAGGGCAAAGCGATGGCGGAAACTTTGTCAGCCTGTGCGGAACGGTCACTAAAAAAGTTCACTTCGGGACTAAACGAAAACGAAATTAGCGAACTACGAAGGATTTTGGAACTTTTGCGTGGAGATCGGAGGATTTATGAAGTTCCTTCATGCTAGTCTGCTCCTGCTGTTTCTTCTATTCTCTGCAGTACAATCATGGAGTGCACAGCTTTCCTTGAAAGATTGCCTTCAAAGAGCTCGTGACAATAACCCGACTCTGAAAAGTGCAGCTTGGGAGACTCGCATAGCTGATGAAAACAGTCGTCTGGCATCAGCAGCAACATATCCACGCCTTGATGCTCAGGCAGGATACACCATGCAGCTTGAACCTCAGGCTGTAAAAATGGGAGGCCTTACCGCAGTCACACAGGAAGCTGATTTTGCTTTTGCCGGAGTTTCCGCTACATACACAATTTACGATTTTGGCAGACGAGACAGCCGGATAAGTCAGGCAAGCGCTTACAGAGAGGCTGCTACATACCATTTCGCAAGCAGCAAAGGCAATGTTGCCTTGCAGGTAATAGAGGCCTATTTCAGAATCCTTGAGACTGAAAAACTGATTCAGGCTGCAAAAGAAGAAATTATGCAGATAATAGAGCATAGGCGGGTTGCTCAGGTTCTTCTGGAGGAAGGCGTCGTTACCAAAAACGATGTCCTTCAGGCAGATGTTCGCCTCGCATCCGCAAAACAAAAACAGCTGTCTGTCACTAACAGGCGTGAAAATGGTTGGCTGCTACTCAATTTCCTCGTTGGCAATAAACCTGATTACCGGGCTGACCTGGATGAATCAACCAGTGTAAAAAGAATTTTAGCAATAACAACTACTGCGGCATACGCTCCAGCCAAACGTAATGACATCAAGGTTCAGAAACAGCTTCTTGAAGCCAGAGTTTTCGAAGTACGGGAAAACAGAGAGAACTATCTTCCGGAAATATATACACGTTTTGGAGTTGACTATGTTCAAAATGATAAAGTTCGGGAACAGGCAATCTTTGCCGCGACTCTCGGCATTCGCGTAAACCTGTTCGATGGCTTTGCCTCTCAGGCAACACACGAGAAGGCGGTTAAGCTACGATCAAAACAGTCGGACGCCCTAAGGTTGACGGAACAACAGGCACAGCTCGAAATTTCAACTGCACAGAATGACGCTGATATTGCGAAGGAGCGGATAAAAGTCGCTGGAGCCGCAATCGTCCAAAGTGAGGAAAACCTCCGTATTAACAAGGAGCGATATCAGGAAAGAGTCGGTATAGCTTCAGAAGTACTTGATGCCCAGACTCTCGTCACACTTGCAAAAACTGACTACTACCAAGCCCTGTACGACTACCAGACTGCTACAGCACGTTTGCATAATGCAGTAGGCGAACTATAAAACAGACCGGAGGAAATATGGCAGAAGATAATGCAGTCGCAACGGCATCAAAGGTTTCATCAGAAGTATTGAAATCGGAGGCCGAGCCAACTTCAAAGCCTGGTGGCAACAAAAAAATCAAAGCTTTAATTATTCTGCTGTCCGTCTTTGCTCTCGGTATCTGGTACGGAATAAACTGGCTCATTTCCAGCAGAAGTAACATAGAAACTGACAACGCTTTCATCGAAGCACGCATTCTGCCCGTATCTTCAAAGGTTACCGGCACTGTTGCGCGGGTTTTGGTAAACGACAATCAGTATGTGAAACAGGGAGAACTGCTTCTTGAAATTGACGCAAAAGATTACCAGATCCAGATTTCAAAAGCAGCGGCCGGAGTCGGAATGGCCGAGAATGAAAGTAGTGGCGAACAGCTGAAAGTCGAGGGGGCTCGCGCCGCACTTCAGTCAGCCAGAGCCAGATTTGACCAGGCAGTACTTGATCAGACACGTGCTGAAAAACTTTTCAGCCGTGATGTATTGCCAAAAGATCAGCTTGACCGCCTGACCACGGCCAAGCGTGTGGCAGAAGCGCAATTGCAAGAGTCTGAAGAATTGCTGAAACGTGTCCAGGCCGAGGCAGGCCTCGCTGACAAAGCCGGAAACAAGGCCAAGATACTTCAGAGCAAAGCACAGCTTGACGAAGCCAACCTGCAGCTTTCATACACAAAAGTTTATGCAGCGCGAGACGGCTATATAACCCGTAAATCAGT
>CAJBRY010000003.1 GCA_903958085.1 uncultured Geobacteraceae bacterium | reverse complement strand
CTGTTTCTTATGATTCCACGAAACATTAATGACCACTTCCTTGGTTTGCGGTGTTGTCAAAATAACTTTCTGCTGAACGGAATAGTTTTTATAGACACCCCTGGTAAAACGGGGTCCGGAAGGCAACGTCACCCAATTTGGCTCTTGACCACCAGGGACGTAATTAGTCGAAATAGATACAAACGACATGTTCCTTTTTGCAATCATCAAATCATCCGCGACCGCCAGACCCTCATTCCTGAAAACACTTTCCATGCTTTTTTCCATCGCCAGATTGATTCCCTGCAGCATCCCAAGGAGACCTACCATCAAAATAACAACGGCAACCAGAAACTCGATCAGTGTAAAACCTCTATTATTTATCATTGCATGTAGCTCCACTCATTTTTCCTGGGTTAACTCTTGCCGTGCTGACGACCAAACAGTCCAATGCAGGAGTAGAACCGACATAATCTAAAAATATCGTACCTCCTACCGATGCAAACATACCGCTTTCATTTACTTGATAAATTTCACCGCCATAACTGGTGCCACTTGATTTTTTCAAACCGAAAGTCACATTGCGAGTTCCGCCGGGAATTATGTTTCCATTAGCCAACGTTTGATTTTCAGAACTGTAAGATTTAAAAATATAGCTGCTGGCATTTAATGTTAAACTGTGCCTCTGCTTGGTCGTTAATGCCCTCATTCGCAATTCATTGATGTCGGCCACCATCTGCTTGACCTGCGTCTCAACGCGGCTTTTTGTCTGCCAATGATTAAAACCTACCGTCGCTAATCCCAAAGTAGTACCAATAATAGCGATGGCAATAACCAGCTCAACAAGAGAAAAGCCACGTTGGCTTACATTATGTTTTTTTATCATTCTAAATTTACAGCGAGATGGCACGTGGAATTTAAACATTTCAGGAGCGAACATACAAAAACGCCTCCTTCAGCATCTGGCTGATTTCATTATCAAAACACTCATCTAACAGGCTATTGCCATTATTTCAGCAAACGAAGTATTTTCAGGGATAACCAGATTATCTTCTCTAAGACCCTGCAGGTGAAAATTTATCGCCTCATACATATTTGCTTCAGTCGATTCACGAGTTTTGCCTGTTGCTACGCAACCAGGAAGATCCGGGGAATAAGCTGAAAAGTTTGACCCGGATTTTTCTATAATAACCAGAAAACGGTGCATGAAAACTACTCCTCAGCTTTTAGTTGTGCCTGCCTGAGAACACTATTTAGTGTGCCAACCGCAAGTTCATCGCCAGCATGTCCGGCTATCGTTACTCTGCCTGGCTTTATTCTGTGTTTGAATTGCCTATGACTACCTTTAGTTGCTACCAGAAACCAGCCATCCTGCTCAATTCGTTTGATAATATCTCTAATTTTGGGTGGCATTATATCAATTACTGCTCCTGGATATTGATAATCTTCTTAGCCGATTTCGGCGACAACAGCGGCGGAAACTTCCCTTTTGGCGCCATACCGGCCGGAGATAAACTGGCAGCCAGCTTTCGACCGGACTTTTGGGTGAAAGCCGTTGCAAGATCGATCAACTGTATACCGCCGCTCGATGTCTGTACCGGTGCCTTCCCTTGCATGGTTTCCGGAGCCGGAGTCCCGCCGGTATTGTATTTGACCGCCCATACCGAGGTACTGCCGCCTGGCGTACATGGATCCGAGTTAGGAGTATATGTGGTATAAAAAATTGTACCGGTAAATGCGGCTGAAACGTCGCTCACAACTCTTTCCGCGCCGGCAGTACTTCCAGGTGCGTCCATATTCACATACCAGCCCTTTTTGCCTGATGTAAGGGTTGCTGAAGGAGTATCTCCCTGACGCTGTAAATCACATGAAACATCCGAAGTATATGAATCCGTTACTGCCGGCCCTGTTACAGCCGGGCATGTTGCAACTGTTTTTCCCATAGCAAAATTTGCGTCGCTGTTATCAGCATTTCTCGATGCAGCATCAATCGCCTCACCATACTGCGTGTAACATGGATCCGCCACGCCGTAGAACCGACGACGCTGGTTTGTTTCATCGCCCGGGAAGAAAGACCTTCCTTCTCCAAAATAGACCCAGAGTTTTTTGTTTGTTTTATCCTGGATTCTGCCGATTGAGGTTGTTATCGGACCGACATTATCAATCAGCTTGCTGGTAAACCAATTAAATGGATCAGGATTATGATTGGTCATAAGACGGATAACGCCACCTTTGTCCCACGCAGTCGTCGAACTCGGAAAGTCTCCGCTCGGACTTGATGTATTAGCTGTCAAAGATGCCTTGGTGTAGGTTATGTAAACCACATCATCACTGTAATTTCCGTCCTTTGTGGGACTTGAGCGATCAAGATCCATCGCGGCACCGCTCAGTGAATTGGCAAAAGCAAACGGAATCTCGGTATCAAAAACCCAATAATTGCAGCCAGTCTGCTTTGCAGCTGTACATTTTGTAAATGTCGAAGTTGTAGTCCCAAGACCAGTGGCAAGATCCACAACAAATATCTTAAGATTCTGATCCGAATGTCCTGTAAATGTTTGAGTAGATGTAACACCACCTGTTGGCCCGGAAGCCAAAACGGCAAACCATCTGCCATTTTTTGACTTTTTGACTACCAGAGGGGTAGCAGATGAGTCCTCTGCTGCGTTTATGCGGATAATTGCAGCGCTTGGAGTCGTTAAACCCAGTTCAGGATGAGTAAACTCCCACATATACTGCGGTGATAGTGGATTGGTGACATCCAGTGCAAAATATGATGACAAGCCGCTTCCTGTAATCGGAGTCTTTACACAATCTTTATTATTGGTGGCAAGAGTATCCGGACTGGTGGTTTCATTGCAATTTCTTGCAAGAATAGCAGCGGCAGTTGTAACTGTAGGGTCACCCTTGTCGCGGCTTGCCCCACCAAGTCCCATACTGCTGACTACAACAGTTTTCCAGCTTGAATTTGTTGAATTATAGACTCTGTCACAGTCCCAGTAATTTGTTTCAGTGCAATATTTGTTTATCGAGGCGTCAACTACAACAGGCGCACCGTCAACAAGACATTGGTGACAATACTCGGTGCCGGCCTGATTCTGAATATACGGCAGGGCATTGCTTGGTATAAACGCCCACTCCTCTTTTCCTCTATCGTTTCCAGTCTCCATAGTAGCTATATGCAACGG
>CAJBRY010000002.1 GCA_903958085.1 uncultured Geobacteraceae bacterium | reverse complement strand
GGTTTGCCTTGCTATTACAAGAACCCAGGTATCGGGAAGGTCAGGGATATCAACTAGGCGGTTGACCCAATTGGAGGAGGGAGAAAAGACCCCAACCATAGATGATCTCAAAGTACTTTCGAAAACTTATAAACGGACCATTGCCACGCTGCTGTTGTCAAAACCACCGGTTGAGAAACCATTTCCACGAGATAGAAGGACTGTTGATTCTCAGCACTTGGGAGTTCTGCACGAAAAAACAATAATGGCAGTGCGAAAAGCCCGTGCCTTAGCCAAATCCTACATCGAACTTCGTCAGGAAATGGGAGTCGAGATTCCTAAACTGACTTTTTTTACTTCCATCATAGAAAATCCGAAAGATCAGGCTATCAGACTACGAAAACTATTGAACCTTGATGAAATCAGAGAATTGGATAACCCGAATCAAATTCTTGAGGCATACATTGAAAAAGTTGAATCCTTAGGCATTGCAATTTTTCAACTTAGTCTGACCCAGGACAGGTTAAGAGGTTTTTCAATTACCGATGAAGTTATACCTGTTATCGGATTAAAAAGAGGTGCGGAATCACCGGCAGGAAAAATATTTACTCTTTTTCACGAATTGGGACACATCATCCTGAATGAAGGAGGTTTATGCGATCTGTCTGAGAACACAAATATTGAAATTGAAAAATGGTGCAATGCATTCTCTGCTGAAGTTCTTATCCCAACTCAGGAATTGTTGCAAATGCAAACTGTTGCTGAACATAGACAACGAGGGGAGAAAACCTGGTCTAAGATGGATCTGGTAACACTTGGCAATCATTTCCATGTAGGGCCTTTGTCTATTCTTAGAAGTTTACTTGAGAATAATCTTACGACTTCAGATTTCTATAAGGAAAAGCATCAGGCCTGGAACAAACCTTCATTTGGCAGGGCAAAAACACCTGAAGGGAGAAACATTGCAAAAGAAAATATTAAAGAAAAAGGAAGAACATTTATTTCTCTGGCTTTTTCCGCTTACGACCAGAACCGGATTGATTTGAAGGATCTGTCCGATTTCCTGGGAATAAAATTCTCCTATATACCGAGAACCCGACAATTACTGAATGCCTGAAGATGCAATTACAGTTCAACCAAGGGGTACCCATTTATGTTATAGATACGAGCGGATTGATTGTGCTTGAGTCAACATTCAAGAGAGACAATCCTGTTTTTACTGCTGTCTGGGAAGAAATTGAGGATTTAATCATCCAAGGTAATTTCAGGACAATAGATTTCGTGGAACAGGAAGTAAACAGCTATGCAGGAAAAGAAGATTTTCTGAAGACCTGGGTAAAGAAATGGAGAAAATATCTTGTTGTCCCCACAGATGAAGCGAGTTTCAATGCAGCAGTACCCATTATCAATGAAGAATACAATACGGGTTTCTTTAACGCCACAAAACAGGCTGAGGGTAAAGAAGAGGCAGATCCATATCTGATCGGATATTGCATAGTTCACGAAGGTGTTCTGATCACTAGTGAAAGCAAAATAAAGCCTAATAAAATTCCTGCCGTTTCAGCCAGAAATAATGTGAAATGCATCGATATTAATGAATTTATGATTGAAAGAGGGTTAAGAATGGAAAGGAAAAAATAATTCTTACGTAGTCTAATCCGAAAACTTTTTTCTTTTAAATCCCGCCAAAGAAGTAACTTGCAAAAAAGAAGTTCTTTGGCCACTGCACTTTATTAAACTCGAAATTTCCGCAAAGGTACCTGCGAAAAATCCGCTAAATAGCTATAAAACTGTAAAGGGCGACATCCTGATGGAACTGTCGCTCTTCTAGTGTATTCAGATTGGTAGTCAATCTGACCTACACCCTTGACATTATTTATTTTTCTCGGTATGCACCCTGGCATAAATTTCAATTTAACCAGGTGGGCCAGAAACCTAAATAAGACCCGAGGGCACGGGCAGCTATCATGAACAACTCACAGATCTACGCAGCCATCACCGAGAAGATCATTGCCAACCTCGAAACAGCAGGAAGCTGGATGAAGCTTTGGCAGGTTCCTTCGCCGGTCAGTATGAATGGCCATTACTACCGGGGCATCAATCGTCTGGTGCTTTCTTCCGATCCCTACAAGAGCCGGGTTTATGGAACATTCCAGCAGATTCGCTCCAACGGTGGACAGGTTCGCAAGGGCGAAAAATCCACCATCGTTGTGTTCTGGAAGACCGGCATTGAACAGGATGAAGTCACCGGCGTTACTAAGAAAACATTCCTTCTGAGGTTTTACCATGTCTTCAACTCCGAACAGGCCGACTTTGACGAGCAGGGTAAGCAAAAGATCGCCCAGCTTCAAAGCCTGGTTGACGAAAAGGTCAACGATGAACACCTGGAGGCTGAATCAATCATCGAAGGCTACGTAGGCCGTCCGGAAATCATCTTCTCAGACAAAGACGACCGCGCTTACTATGCCCCGGTTGCCGATCTGATCTCAGTTCCAGATAGGAAATATTTCACAAGCTCTTCTGCCTTCTACCGTGTGATTTACCATGAGCTTGGTCACTCGACTGGCCACCCCAAACGGCTCAACCGCTATGACGGAATGTCAAACAGCTTTGGCGATATCCCATACAGCAAAGAGGAACTTGTTGCTGAACTCTGTTCTTCATTCCTCTCCGGTATCGCTCACCTTGACCCGGATATCCGAAACTCAGCCGCTTACATCAGGGGATGGGCATCGGCGCTCCGTGACAACCAGAAATGGGTAATGTGGGCTGCTGCAAGGGCTGAGAAGGCTGCCGATCATGTTCTGGGCATTGACTCTTCTTATTCCTCATCAGAAGAAAAAACCACGGCTGAAGCGACCAGCGAAGTTCCGGTACTGGAGCCTGTCCTGGAAGATTCCCCCTTTTAACAAAACCAATCATTCAATAGAGCCATCCCGGGTGACCGGGGTGGCTTTTTTCATTTACACTAAAACCAAAACCCATGAACAATTTTAACAGTTATTCCGGAGATCCACGCCAGATCACAGCCCGATTCGCAAGTAAATGTCACACCTGCGGCAAACCAATAAAAAAAGGCGAACAAATCATCTACTGGCCAAATGGCAAACATGCCGGGCATCTGAAATGTGATGAGGCTGACTACCGAAATTCTTTGGCTTCCTTTGAAGATGAAGAGCGTTACAACAGTCAGTACCGGTAATTCAGATTCTTAAGCTGCTGT
>CAJBRY010000001.1 GCA_903958085.1 uncultured Geobacteraceae bacterium | reverse complement strand
TGGGCAAGTTGCTGAAAAATGCAAAAAAGCAAAGTATATCTACTTTCGAGGCGTTGCTGAATTTGCAACCAATGAGATTATTTTCTTATGTGATGCGACTGTAACAGGCTTAAAATCCGGCACATCAAGATGTTTTGCGTAAGAACTCGGCGCGGCCAGATAGGAGAGCGACGCTGAAAGGGTAATATGGCCGGCAAAGCCTTTTGGAAGCTTAATTTCAAAAGCCTCACTACGTATTTCACCAGCATTCAGGCGATTGTCAAAAACATTCTTAACTGCATCGTAATGAAAGAGAGACTGATGCCCTTTGGCGTCTACAAATACGGAGCGGTAGAGACGAGACCCCAGGGGAACGTCATTGCCAAGCACTTCGGAATCATCAGGAGATGCCCCGGCAACAGAATAGTCAACGGCACCTCTGCGGATTTTAGGAAGTAAAGTAACTGGAAACTGAGTTCCGTCTTCCGCTTTTGCCGTGACAGATAGCCACATAAAGCGAAGGTCGGAACTGCCGCTCGGCATTTTGTGGCCAGAACGCTCGTTGTTTACAAATATTCCGAATGCAAAACGCCCTTTGTCATCAGCAGATCGTGAGCCTACGCGGAATTCAATATTCAGAGCATCTTCAAGCTGGCTTACGCTGTGAGCGCCTGGAAAAGCATGGGTGTAGAGCTTGTCATGCTTCTTCTGGTCAACAGAGATCGAGCCGATATTTAAATGAGCTGCAACACCACTTTGAAATTCTGCGATGCCGTTTTTAAGGATGCCGAATTTGTTCATATGGCATTCCTGACAGACAAGGTTACGTTTGCCAAAACTACTTTCCTGCCATTCGTAGAAAGTTGATTTCACTTCCAGGCCATTATGGCTTGTGGCGTTGTGGCAGCGTCCGCAGTAATCACCAACTTGTAAAAAACCGGAATATTCAGCGTGATGCGTTGTGTTTTGTAGCGGTCCCTGCTTTTTGCCTGACGGATTCTGCAGATAGTCTCCGTTGTCTGCATAACCGGAAAGGGTGTGGCAAAAATCGCAGGTCACGCCAGATTCGTAATTCGCGGCCTGTTGCGGGGTTGAAACAAGACCGGAATAATTCATATAAACAACGGGTGAGTGACACATCAGGCATTTACGGGCATCAGCTAGAAACTTTGAATCTTTAAGAGCTCGCGGAACAACTTCCTTAAAATACTGTGCATTAAAGATAGGGTTACTGAAAGAATTGGCGTGCATTGAATCCTTATACTGTTCATATATTTCGGTATGACATCCCCGGCACATTTCAGAGTATTCATATTTGTAGAGGAGTCGATTGGATGCTGACACAGGGGTTGGATCTGCTGAATTTGATTGATTGAGAGTGTCAGTTGCGCATGCTGCAAGCAACAGGCAGAGCAGAATGAATATTTTTTTCATATTGGCTCCCTCCGGGAAGGTTCATGCCTAAACTATAGCACGATTTGGAAAGGGCACAAGTCCATCACAAAAAAACGCCGCATAATGCGGCGTTTTTTATACTCCCAAAAGATAGTGTCAGGCTTTTTCGAGTGTTACTGCCAAAGGAAAAAAGGAGTTCTGGGTCAAAACGTTGAGCTCTGCTTCCCTGAAATGAGCTGGAACAAACAGCGAGTTGGGCTGCTGGTCGTCTGAAACCATGGCTTTAAGAATTATACTGCCTATATCTGAGGAAATTTTTACCTGCTGACCGGAATTAACTCCGAGCGAGGATGCATCCTGGCTATTGATAAGGGCATATACCTCACCAGCAACGAGCATATTGTTATCTGACATTGTGGTAATTGAGCCATTATGGTGCTGTAGTGAACCGATAGTAAGCGCAAACTTACGGATGGCAGTCGGTGTGGCAGCTGGTGCTGGTGCGAGTTCCGCTGAAACAAACGTTGCAGTACGGTTTTTAATGCGGCCCATCTGACATCCATCATGGTCGCAAACTTCACTGTAAAGACCTGTCAGGGAGGTAATCTCATTGTGCAGAACATCAATACTCTTTGTTGTCATTGCAGAATTTAAATTATGCAGCGCAAGCAGAATATCGGAGTCGCTCAAGGCATTTCCAGCAGGTTTTATGGCTGAATTGAAACACTGAACCCGATTGTCAACCGAAGTAAAAGATCCGTTTTTTTCTGCAGCGGTTGCCGCTGGGAGAAAAACATGAGCCAATTTAGCAGTGTCCGTTAGAAAAAGGTCCTGCACAACCAGTAGTTCCAGTTTTTTAAGTGCATTCATTATGCGGGAACGGTTAGGCATAAAATGGAGAGGGTCGCTCCCCATGACGTAAAGTGCCTTTATCTGTCCAGCTTCAATTGCATCAATTATTTGGAAAAGATCTTTACCCGCAGTTGCAGGGATTTTGGAACCCCAGGCTGTTCCAAATTTAGCAGATGCATGCTCATAAGTGTGATAGCCTGGCAGATATTCGGGGCAAACACCCATATCCAGCATTCCCTGGGTATTATTTTTCTCGTCAAGAGGATAAATCCCTCCACCCGTCTCAGTGACAGCACCTGTCAAGAGAGCCAGGTTTATGACTCCTTTAACAGTATTTGGCATATCAGCAGACCTTATTACATCAGCACCATATATGATTGCAGTGCTATCCCCTGAGCAGATTAATTCCGCAGCTTCACAGAACTGAATTTCTGTAATCCCTGTAATTTCACTGATACGTTCGAATGAAAGAGTGGCAACAGATGCCTTCAGTTTGTCCAGGTTTGATATTGTTTCTGTAGATACTTTCCCTATCGCCAGTACAGCCTTATTAAGGCCGGCTGCCAACCATGCTTCACTGCCGGGACGACATTGCAGGAAGGAATTTGCATATTTGTTTAGCGAAGTCACACGACTACCG